>JAAXUL010000140.1 GCA_013336035.1 Chloroflexales bacterium | reverse complement strand
GGCGTGGCTCCGCACCCTTGCGGACCTGGCCCAGGCCGCCGGCTTCGCCAGCGTCTACTGCCTGCTCGATGGCCTCGACGAGCTCCAGGAGACCCGCGACGACCCGCAGCGGCTCTTCAGCCTGCTCCGCCCGCTGCTCGACGCCCCGGGTATGCTCCAGGAGTGCGGCTTCGCCTTTCGCTTCTTTCTGCCCCAGTACATCGAGGCGCCGATGCACGCGGCCAACGTGGGCCGGCTCGACCGCGTCCCCTCTCATAGCCTGGTCTGGGCCGAAGAAGATCTGGTCAAGATGCTCCAGGAGCGCCTGCGCAGCTTCAGCCGCGCGACCGCCAGCAGCAGCTTTGTGCGCGTCGATAGCTTTCGCACCCTCTGCGCGCCCAGCTACGACGTCGACCGACTCCTCGTGGCCCGCTCTGGCTGCGCCCCCCGCCCGATGCTCAATTTGGCGCGTATGATCTTCGAGGAGCACTGCCGGATCGCCACCAGCGAGCACGATCTGATCGGCCAGGCGGCAATCGAGGCCGCGCTCCAGCGACTTGACCTCGGCGGCGCCGCCGAGGTCGGCAGCGCCGCGAGGTCTGGCCCCATCGTAGGCCCGAGCGAGCCCGCGGAGCGTGAGGCGGCGCAGGAGCAGCCAGCGCCGCGGTGGCCACCCGCCGACCAGAGCGCGGCCGGGCCCGCGGACCAGCCGGGGGCGATCCCGACGCTCTTCCTCGACGCCCGGGGCGATGTCTGGATCGGCAGCAGGCGGCTACAGCTCGCCATGGGCGGCACCACGCGACGCTGCCTCGAGATCCTCTGGGAGAACCGCTCTCAGCTCGTGCGCTACGAGCACATGGTCGAGCAGCTCTACGGCACCGACTGGGACAGGCGCAGCGATGCGCGCGCCAGCCTCGAGAAGCTGATCCAGCGTCTACGCACGATGCTCGAGCCCAACAGCAACTCGTCAAACACCTACATCAAGACCATCAAGGGCACAGGCTATGTTCTTGACAACTACCGCAAGGCATAGCCATGTCCAGACTATGTCTGCGAAATGTCCAGTGCGAATCGCCCGCGCTTCCTTCGGTTTCCCCACTCTTCCCGCTACACTGCTCTTGCTGTCGCAGGAGTGCCAGGAACGCACCGGCTAGTTAGTGGATGATCTGTCTCACAGTGCGACGGCCACCCTACGCCAACCTCACCTGAAGCCGGCATAGCCGCGGGCCTGCTCACACGCAAGAAGGAACGTCTGCGATGGATATCCCGACCACACCTCCTGATGTGTCGCGCGAAGCAGTTATCGCCGAGCTCACCGCCGCCTTTCAGGCTGTCCAGCGCCCCGGCCCGGCCCCACGGATCATCAATATCTGGGGCATCGCCGGCATCGGCAAGTCATACCTGCTGCGGCAGACCTTTCGCCGCCTGAGCGAGCACGCGTGCGTCTACTGGCTGCGCCTGAGCGCCAAGAGCGCCCTGCTCGAGGTGCCCGGCGCCCGAGAGCTGCGCAGCTGGCAGCCGATCCTGGCCGCCCTGAGGGCCATCCCCGGGCTCGAGCAGAGCGAGCTGCCTAACGTGGCGCTCGCCAACGACCGCTCGGTCTCGCTCATCCATAACGGGCGCCCGCCGATCGGACCGGTCGTCTTGCTCATTGACGACACAGGCGACTTCGACCACTGGCGCTGGCTGCAGAAGGATGTGATCAAGCCCGTCGTAAACCTGCCCCAGAGCCTCGTCGTGGTGACAAGCCACATCGAACTCTTCTGGGATCTCAGCGATCTGCGCAGCACCTGCGAGCCGCGCGAGCTACCGCGCTTCCAGCGCGACGAGATCGAGCTCTACCTGAAGAACGCTCAGCTCGAAAGCCTCGAGCCGCTGACCCAGACGATCTACGACTACACGAGCGGCTACCCGCTGGCCGTCGACTTCTTCGTCAAGCAGCTGCAACGCCAGCGCCAGACGCCGGGCAGGCCCAGCGACCTCAGCCACTTCACCGAGCGCACCCAGGCGCAGCTGATGCGCTACCTGGGCGTGGTGCGCCTGCCAGAGATAGACGTGCTGCTCAAGGTCCCGGAGGCAGCCGGCGACTTCGCCGAGCGCGCCGCCCTGCTGTCGGCCCGCGCCGAGCTCGAGAACCGCAAGCCGGCCCTGCTCACGAAGGTGCTCCAGGGGCTGCCCGCGCGGATCGACCAGCAGCTGCGCGCGACCGTGCGCCGCGCGATCGAGGCGGCGGAGCCCGAGCCCGACGGCTACCTGGCGCGCTGCCGCAGCCTCGAGGCTATCTACTACGAGCGGGCCGAGGCCCGCCCGAAGACGTGGGCCCACGCCTTCCTAGAGTGGCTGTTCTTCTCGCTAGAGCTTTTGCGCGCCGGTGACGAGGCCTGTCGCGCCAGCTGGCCGACCCGCTTCCATACGCTCTTCGGGCGCCTCCTCGACTCGAAAGACGAGGACACCAGCCTCGCCAGCTCCACGCTCTATGCGCTCTTCTGCCGCGATGCCGAGCTGATCGACTCGCTAAAGACCTTTGAGCAGTCGTACGTCGAAGCGCTGCGCTCGGCCGACCCGCGACCGCCCCGCCCCGCCCAGAGTAACCAGACCCTCTACGACTACGTCCATCTAAAATTCAGCACCCTGCTGGCCGACGCCGAGCAGGTAAATCGCGTATTCATCAACGAATTTGACGCCTCGTGCACAAAGATCATCGACGCGCTGTACGACCGGCTCGGCGCGGCTGACTGCCTGCCGTCAAAGCTGCGACACAAAGACAGCTTCCGCGTCTCGATACGCAACATACTCGACCCCGGCAACCAGAGCGCGGTGCGCCTTGACACCCTGCGCCAGCGCGTGAGTATGGGCATCTCCGGCACCACGAGCCTCCTCCCCAGCGAGATCGACCAGGTGGTCACCTTCTTTGGCAGCCGGGGCTTCCTGAGCTATAGCCGCGACGGCACCTTCAGCTTTAACCCGCTGATCCACGGCCTGGTGTCGCTCGCGAAACTTGGCACGCAGCAGAAAGAGCCGCTCAGCGCCAGCCTTAACTCATCCCAGTAGTCTGTTACGCGGCTACGTCGTACCGCACTCTATGCTATGATTCGCAGCGCCGTTCCCTCATCTTCGTAAGCGCGGGGTATCAGGCCATGAGTGACGTAGAGTGGCACGAGATCCGGGCATATCTAAAGAACAAGGTAACCGATCTGCTGCGGGAGGCCGCGGACGACCAGCGCTGCCGCGTGCTCTACTTCCAGGGGCGCGGCGGCCTGGGCAAGACATATCTGCTTGCCAAGCTCAACGAGCTGCCCGCCGTCCGGGAGTTCAACGCCATGACCTGCGAGATCGAGGACATGGCCTACCCCGAGACGCGCAAGCCGTTACAGCTCGAGCAAAACCTTGCAAGAAAGCTCAGGCGGTCCGCCCAGGCGCTCAACGATCCGCGCATCGCCGAGCAGTTCGAGCGCTACGAGGCGCTCTTCGACCGCTACAACACCTTCGACAAGCACCTCGCCGACGCGAAGCTGCGCCAGCAGAGCGACCAGGCGCGGAAGCAGGCCTTCATCGACGCCTGGAATACGGTCAGCGCCCACAGGCTGCTGATCGGCCGCTTCGACACAATGGAGCTGCTCCTCGGCGATCGCCCCGCTGACGCCCTGATCAACCAGCCCGAGGCCACGGTGGGCATGCGCGCCGTGATCGACTGGCTCACCGATGTGCTGCCCAGGCTCAGGCATACCCTGGTCATCTTCGCCGGCCGCGCGCCCTCGCGGCCCTCGATCATCGAGACGGGGGCACCCTATCAGGACCTCGACAGCGCGGAGGCTGACCATAATAAGCTTGCCAACAATGAGCTGGTGCTCCGGCTGAACGCGATCGGCCTGCTCCAGCCAAGCGACTTCGTCATCGTCCAGCGGCTCTACAGCGACGCGGATCTGCTCAGCTACATCACCTACTATGGGCTCGACGCGCCGCCGCACGCGATCGAGTATATCCGCACGATCACCGATGGCGTCCCCTTGCTCCTGACCCTCTACGCCGAGAGCCAGCGCCAGGACAGGCTACCCTTTGAGGTGAGCCTCACCGAGGTGGGCTCGCGCCGCGCCTTCGAAGAGCGCCTCGTCGACACTGTCCTCAACCCGCTGCGCTACACCACCGCCACCAGCGACCCGAGCACCCGCCCGCGCCTGTGGCTGATCTACTGCCTGCATATTCTCAGCTACGCCCGCCGCGGCCTCTCGTGCCCCGACCTAGACCACGTGCTGCGCCGCGTTGACCCGCACGCGGTGCTCAACGCGGCGCTGCTCGAGGACCTGCGCAAGCTGGCGCTTGTGCGGCAGATGCCGCCCCTTGACGCCTACGAGGGCGAGAACGAGCTGCTCTACCTCCACGATGAGATCTGGCTGCTGATCGACGAGAGCCTGATCGCCGAGGAGCTGGGCTTCAAAGATCTTATCCTGCACGCCCTCGAGGAGCAGAGCCGCGAGCGTGTCGCCGCGATCTCGCAGTCGCGCAAGCCCGCGGGCCTACTCCGCGCGATGTGCGACCACACCCACTATGCGCTGACCCTCGACATCACCCGGGGCTACCGGCACTACCTGGTCTACATGGACCACCTGTTCGCTCAGCGCAACTTCGAGGACGCCCTGGTGCTGGCCGATGTCTTCTGGCGCATGCTCGAGCTGCGCGTGGTGCGCTTCGGCACCAACACCCCCCTCTACCGCGAGCTGATTGCCGAGGCCAAGCACCTGTCCTACGAGGTGGTGCGCCGCTACGACCGCATCCACTACAGCAAGCTCCTGCTGGCCCTCGGCAACAACGCGCAGGCGGTGCGCGAGGCCGAGCAGCTCTACGCCGAGCTGGTGCGCCGCGATAGCATCCCCGCGCCAATGCCGCACCTCAAGGATCTCGATGTGCTCAGCACCAGCGCCGACGGGCGCACACTCCTGCTCAGCGAGCTGGTGCTGGCCGAGGGTGCGCCTCTGAGGCGCACATTTAACCCGGACGACGTGCATAGCTGGCCGTCCGACCTGCACCTCTTCGCCGACCTGCTCCTCACCTGGGCCCACGCCCTCACCCTGCGCGGCGCCGATCCCGCCGACCTCGCCGATGACCCGAACCGGCCCGAGCGGATCTTCAAGCTTCTGACGGATCTGCTCAACGACAGCGCCCACGTCGAGCACTATCTGACCCAGAGCCGGGCAACATTCGGGCTGCGCCTTAGCCGCGACGACAACCTCTTGCGCCTGCGCCGCACGGCGCTGCTGGGGCGGGCCTACCAGATCGACGGCCAGCGCCTACGCCAGCGCCTCGAGTACGACGACGCCCTCGACCGCCAGCGGCTCGCCAACGCGGCCTTCCAGAGCTACGACCGCGATGCGATCAGCCTGCCCGAGGAGAGTGTAAAGCCGGTGGTCGCGGCTATCTACCTGAACGACCATATTCAGGACGAGCTGGCCCTTGGCCTCAACAGCATCGCCTACCTCCACGCCGAGATCGGGCTGCTCGACGGCGCAAAGCGCCGGACGGCCAACGTGGTGGAGCGCTACAGCCAGAAGGTGCGGCCCTACTATCGCGCCCTGATGCTCAACACCCGCATCGAGATCCTGATGCGGGCCGATGAGTTCCCGGCGGCGGACGCCCTGCTCGCGGCGGCCCAGGATGCCGCCCAGGAGTCTGAGGTGCCACGCGCCCAGGGCCTGGTCGCCCTATCGCGGGCGCGGATCGAGCGCTGGAAGATGAACCAGGCCCACGAGCCGCGCCCCAATGTGGGCGACCACTACCAGGCAGCTCTGAGCATGCTGGCGGCCGAGGCCAGCACCTACCGTGATGTCCTGGACGAGTACGCCCGCTACCTGCGCGACCTGGCCTTCTGGTACGAGCACGATCAGCAGCCAGACCTGCAGCGCCGCGACGAGACCCTGCTGGCCGCCCACAATGCCATGCAGGAGGCGATCGAGAAGCTGCCGCTGGACGCCTCGCAGCCGCTGCTTAGCGCCGAGCTGAAAGAGACCCTGGTCTCGCTGCTCACGGCGCGCGGGCGCTACGCCGAGGCATGGAGCCTGCTCGACACGATCGAGCAGAACTATATGAACAGCGCGATGCCCCTCTACGGGCAGCTGGTGGCGGGCAAGCTCGTGCTTCAGCGCGCGATCATCCTGTTCGTCGAGCCTGGCCGAGGCGACAGCGACCGCCGGCACGCCCTCGATCTGCTGGCTGTGGCCCTGGCCCGAGTCTATGTGCTGGGCGCGCTGCACCACGAGCAGCGCAGCTTCGAGCACCTGGCGGCACGGCTGGTGAGCCGGCATGTGTCGCCCGCCCTGCTCACGGCCTTTGTCGCCGATCTGAACGAAGAGCGTTACCTCGTATCTCGCGAGGGCCTGACCTTCCAGCGCGACAACCGCCTGACCCGCCGGCGCTGGAGCGAGGCCTGGGAGCGCATGATCAGCTACTTTAGCACCCTTTTGGAAGAGACGGTGGCCGACGCGCTTGAAGCGTCGGCCGATTAAACATTCGAGGGAACGCGGGCGTCTAAGTTAGTGGCGTCAAGCCCAGGCTGTCCGGGGTAAGCTTCCGGATGGCACGGCTTCGTGCAACCCGGAAACCTTTGTCGCGGGCCGCCACCCGCACTCACACCTATGAGCATAGAGCTATGGATCAGCTGCTGCCAGCTCCGACGGTAATCGCCGACGACCAGATGGATGACCCGGCCTACGGTGACTGCGACTGCGCCTGCCCCCAGGCCCAGCATATACCCGCCGCCGCCCCGTCGCCCACCGCCAGGCTAGAGCCGCACCCGCAGCTGCGCGCGCTGAGGCTGGACGACGAGCACAGCGTCGCGTTCGTGCCCTCGCACAGCCGGGTCGCCGTGCTCGACCGCCCGGCGCGGGCCCTGATCGCCCGCCTGGCCGACGCCGTACCGCTTGCCGATCTGCCGCCCGCCGAGGCGGCCGCGGCCGGGCGCATGGCCGCCCTCGGCCTGCTCCGCGAGCGCGGCGCGCCCGACGCCCGCCCCCCCGCGCCCGACCAGCTGGTCGTCTGGCTGCACGTGACCAACGCCTGCAACCTGCGCTGCACCTACTGCTACCTCGAGAAGACCGACGAGGCCATGAGCGAGGCGACCGCCCACGCCGCCGTCGATGCGGCCCTGCGCTCCGCCGTCGCCAATGGCTATCGCCGCGTGCTGATGAAGTACGCCGGAGGCGAGGCCAGCCTGAACCTGCCCCTGGTGGCCCTGGCCCACCGCTACGCCCTGGGCGAGGCCGCGGCCCGGGACATCGCCCTCGACGGGGTCGTGCTCAGCAACGGCGTCGGCCTGACCAGCCGCCGGCTGGCCATAATCAACGACCTCGGCCTGCGCCTGATGATCTCGCTCGACGGGCCGGCGGCCTACCACGACGCGCAGCGCCCGACGGTGCGCGGGCAGCCCTCGCACGCCGCCGCAGCCGCGAGCGCCCTGCGCGCCCAGGCCATGGGCCTCGCCCTCAACCTCTCGATCACCGTCACCGGCCAGAGCGTCGCCGGCCTACCCGATCTTGTGGCCTGGGCGCTCGACCACAATCTGCGCTTCGCGCTAAACTTCTACCGCGAGAACGACTGTAGCGCCAGCCGCGCCGATCTGCTCCTCGACGAGCAGCGGCTGATCGCCGGCATACGGGCCGCCTACGCGGTGATCGAAGAGCGTCTGCCGCCCTACAGCCTGCTCGGCTGCCTCGTCGACCGGGCCAACCTCGGCGCCGCCCACGAGCGCGCCTGTGCGGCGGGCGAGAACTACCTCGTCATCGACCACCACGGCCAGATCGCCAGCTGCCAGATGGCGATCAGCAGCCCGGTGACCACGACCGCCGCCGCCGACCCCCTGCGCCAGATCAGGCTCGACCCCAGAGGCGTGCAGAATATCCCCGTGGACCAGAAAGAGGGCTGCCGCGACTGCGAGTGGCGCTACTGGTGCGCCGGCGGCTGCGCCGTCGCCACATTTCGCGCCACGGGTCGCTACGATGTGCGGTCGCCCAGCTGCAACATCTACAAGGCCCTCTACCCCGATGTCGTGCGCCTGGAGGGCCTGCGCCTCCTGAGCCGTCATCTGGCCGCCGTAGCCGCCTGAGCGCGCCCCAGCGACACGACGGGCCGTAGACGAAGCCTCGTCTGCGGCCCGTCGTGATTCCTCCCCCGTTTGTCGCCATCTTGTCGCCGAAAGCTACGGCCTGTGTCGTAGCGCACCCGAAAGCCCGGCGCTACCATACTCCTGCGCACTCACAGCCCCACGTCCCAGCAGCGGCTGACGTATTCCACACCGACGATGCGGTAGGTACGATACAGGCTCGCCGGACAAGCGGCCCGTGTAAGGAATGCTGCGATGCTGGCCACCAACACCTTCAAAGAGCTAGGCCAGGTGCTAGAGCTCTTTACGCTTACGGAACGACATCTCCACCGTCTACGCTGTGTCACCGTGCTGGACGCCGCAGCGCACGTCACGACACTCCAGCGGCTCCACTTTCTCCGCGAGTTCGCAAACAGCCTTGCCGTCGGCGGCGGGCAGCGCCCACGCTACGCCGTAGAGCACTTCAAGGCCATCGCCGCCGAGATCCTTGGCCCCTTGCAGCAGGCCGAGGCTCGCCTGCCGCACGAGCTCCGCTTTGAGGCCCTCTACCGATGGGCCGAGTCGCGGGTGACCGCGCCTCAGGGCCAGCCCGAGCGCGAGCTTCAGCTGCGCCTATCACTCAGCCGCCTTACGGTACAGTTTCGGCGGACCTTCGAGTTCGCCACGATGAGCCCGCACTTCGATGCGCCCGAGCGCGACCGCATTGCGAATGGCCTACTTGAGGCCTACCACGAGGCCCTCTACAACATGCTAGGGGATGCTGACGACCCAGGTGTCTTGCCGCCTACTTAGACAGGAGGAAGCCCGCCATGTCATGCTACTGGATCATTCACGCCACGCGAACAGTCGCCGATCTGCTGATCACCCTCGGCACCGTCCAGGTCTCCCTGCTCCTGTTCGCACCGATCTGGCTGCTGCTCTACCTGGGCGTGCGCGCCCTCTGCACTACGCGCCCGTCCCACAAGCCGCTCGCATGGCTGCGAGGCGTCCTGGCGTGGGGCATTGTGGCCGCACACGCCCAGGTCAACCCCCGCTACGCGCCGGTGGCGAACTGGCGGCTGTTCTGGATGATCAACGGCATATTCGTCGCGGCCCTGGCCTATGCGCTGCGACCCGATCTGGGGGCGCCGCTGGCTGTCTTTGTCAGCCTCTGGCTCACGGCGCAGGGGCTGCTCTTCGCCATCCGCCACACGCTCCGCCATCCGATAGGCGCGCTCGCGCCGCGCTAATGAGGCCCACTGAGGAGGTAGACAGCTATGCCAGCCAAAAATAGCCAACCGCTTCGCCATACTGGGGCCGCCGGTGCGCAGCCCACGCCACGGCCCGCCCCCAGGGCCCTCCGGAGCGCCCTCTCGGCCATCACCAGAGAGATCGGCTACAGCACCGGCAACGTCTGTGACCGGCTCAGCGTCGAGATCCGCTACACGATGCCGGTCTTCGCCGACGAGATCCTTCGTCGCAAGAGCTGATCATATCGGCGGCGTGTCGGGGCGGGCTCTCCGCTATGGCATTAAAAGCTCTGCCGCCTGTCTCTGCCGCGTCCTTCACCCGCCAGTCGCCCCCGCCTATACTGCGCCTATGCTCGGCGACAAGCTGGGCGCACCGATACGAAAGGAGAAGGCCATGATCGAGCTACTGATACTCTGCGGCACAGCCTGGTTGCTCCTGAGCCTCATCTTCTCCCCGCGGCGCATCCCCGCGCCTCGTGTCGAGCTTATCCGCATCATCCACGACAGCGAGGAGCGGCCCGCTGGCAGGGTTGGGGTCAGCCTGGCGGTCTTCCTCGTCCTGGTCACCCTCGTCGCCTGGTCGCTCGGCGTACTGTAGCGCAGGGCTACCCATCAAGGAGGGCGGCCAGGCGGGTGCGCAGATCGATCAGGCCCGAGGCCCAGGCGATCAGGGCTTCGCGGCGGGTGTGCTCGCTCGAGGCTGCGGCGTGAGCGAGCATGCGCTCGAAGAGAGTAGAGGAGGGGGGCGGATCAGGGGCGGGCTGGAGCAGGCGGTTGACCTCTGCGATCAGGGCGTCGAGCTGGGCAAGCGTGGCGGCCAGGGCGCGGGCGTGCTCCGCGGCCAGGCGGGCCTGCTCGCGCATCTGGCGCAGCTCGGCCTCGCGCTGGCGATCGATGGCGTACAGCTCGCGCAGGGCGGACGAGAGGCGGACGATCTGGGTCTCGAAGAGAGCGCCGGTGTCAGGGTGGGCCTGCCCGCCAGGTGAGACGGAGGGTGGGCCCGCATCTGCGCTGAGGCCGCCCGTGCCGATCCGCCGGCGGACGCGCTGGGTCAGGGGAGAGGTGCGGTCGGTCACGGAATGGCCCCTTCAGGCTCGACTGCCCCGCCGCCGCATTGCGCGGCATAACCTCCTTATAACGTAGGCCTGTAGTAGATCCATTAAGCGATCTCAACAAAAGCCCCCTCTCCTGCGGAGCAGAAGAGGGGGCGAGGAGCGAGGGGGGCGGCGCCTAGTCGGCGGATGCAGTAGCCTTGGTGGGCTCCTTCATCTGCTCGCCCTCGCGCTTGCTCTGCCAGATCGCCCAGATCAGGGCGGCGGCGCAGAGGGCCATCGAGAACAGGACCGTGGGGTTGCCGGGCTTAATCGTCACCACGATCGGCGCGATGATCAGGGCCACCAGATTGATCACCTTGATCATCGGGTTGAGGGCCGGGCCGGCGGTGTCCTTCAGCGGGTCGCCGACGGTGTCGCCGACCACAGCGGCCTTGTGCGGCTCGCTGTGCTTGCCGCCAAAGTTACCCTCCTCGATGTACTTCTTGGCGTTGTCCCAGGCGCCGCCGGCGTTGGACTGGAAGACCGCCATCAGCTGGCCGGAGAGGATGATGCCGGCCAGGAAGCCGCCGAGGGCCTCGACGCCGAGCAGGAAGCCGACCAGGATCGGCACCATCACGGCGATGATGCCCAGGCTGACCAGCTCCTTCTGGGCGGCGGTGGTCGAGATCATCACGGCGCGGGCGTAGTCAGGCAGGACCTTGCCCTCCATCAGGCCGGGGATGCGGAACTGGCGCCGGACCTCATTGACGATCTGGGCCGCTGCGCGCGAGACGGCGCGGATGGTCAGGGCCGAGAAGAGGAAGGGCACCGCGCCGCCGATCAGCAGGCCGATGAAGACGGTGGGCGAGGCGACGTTGATCCCGGTGAGCGGCACGACGCCCTCGACGCCATCGCGGATCATCTGGGCCTGCACCTTGCCCACATCGGTGAGGTACGAGCCGAAGAGGGCCACGGCCGCGATCACGGCCGAGCCGATCGCGATGCCCTTGGTGACGGCCTTGGTCGTATTGCCCACGGCGTCGAGGTCGTCCATCACGTTGCGGGCGTTCTTGTCGAGGCCGGCCATCTCGCCGATGCCATTGGCGTTGTCGGAGATAGGGCCGAAGCTGTCCATCGAGATCGTGTTCCCGGTGAGCAGCAGCATGCCGATGCCGGTGAGCGAGACGCCGTAGAGGATGGCGGTGAAGGCCACCGTCGGGTCGTTGGAGTAGCCGGTGTAGATCATCACCGAGCTGAAGATCGAGGCGGCGATCACCAGCGCGGCCCAGACGCTCGACTCCATGCCCAGGGCCAGGCCGGAGAGGATGTTGGTGGCGGCGCCGGTCTGGGAGGCCTTGCTGGTCTCCTTCACCGGGCTGAAGTGGGTGCTGGTGAAGTACTCGGTGAGCTTATCGAGCACGATCGCCAGGACCAGGCCGGAGAGGGTGGCGAGCACGGGGCGCCAGTCGGGCGTGCCGTCGGGGTTGCGCATGTAGAAGTAGCTGGCCCCGATGCAGGCCGCGGCGCCAACGGCCGCCGCCAGGTAGAAGCCGCGGTTCATGGCGGCCATGGCGTTGCGGCGGCGCTCGTCGGTGGTGACGATGCTGTTGCCGATCACCGAGGCGACCACGCCGATGGCGCGCAGGATCAGCGGGAAGATGATGAAGCGCAGGTCGTACTGGCCATCGCCGATGGTGCCGACCACGGCGTCGCCGAGCACCAGGCCCAGGATCAGGGCCGAGACCAGGGTCACCTCGAAGCTCTCGAAGACGTCGGCGGCCATGCCGGCGCAGTCGCCCACATTGTCGCCCACCAGGTCGGCGATCACGGCGGCGTTGCGCGGGTCGTCCTCGGGGATGCCGGCCTCGACCTTACCGACCAGGTCGGCGCCCACGTCGGCGCCCTTGGTGAAGATGCCGCCGCCCAAACGCGCGAAGATCGAGATCAGCGAGCCGCCGAAGGCGAGGCCCACCAGCGA
>JAAXUL010001554.1 GCA_013336035.1 Chloroflexales bacterium | reverse complement strand
GGTCCTGGCCATGCGCGTGGGCTTCACCGGTGGATCGAGGGGCGGCAGGCCCGCCCGCCGCTCGGCGATCCGCACCTCCAGGTCCTCGCGCACGGGTTGGCAGTCTATCACCTCGGCCAACCCCAGGGCCCGATTAAGGTTGGCGTGCGTGATGATGCTCATCACATCATTGGCCGTGCGCGCCTGGACAAGCACCCTGGCCCAGTGGTCGTGGATCGCATCGGGGAAGTGACGCGCCAGGGCCTCGGCCGGCCCCCACTTGCGGCCGACGATGTACTCGATGAGCCGACCGATCTTCGCTACTACGGTCAGGGGAGCGGCCTCGCCCGCCTCCTCGGGCTTCGGCCCGTCCTGGGTCGCCTCAGGCGCTCCAGGGGCCATCGCTGCGGCCTCCACCTCTTCTTCGGTGCTCTCCGGCGCGGCAGGCGCCTCCGCGGGTTCTTCAGCCGCCTCAGGCGGCGCGGTGACTGGCGCCACGGGCATCCCGATGATCGCCGGCGGGGGCGGCGGCTCGCGGAATGAGCCGGCCAGGAGCGCGATGCGCACCCGCACCTGGGGGTCGCTCATGAGCTGCTCGCTGGCCAGCGCCACCTGGGCGGCGCTTGGCAGGCGCGGGACATACGCGGGGTTGGCCTGCTGGAGCTCGAACAGCACCCGCTGGGCCGCGCGCAGCAGCCGGTCGAAGATCAGCGCGGTGGCCTGCGCCTCGTCGACCCGGTGCTCGTGGACCGGCCGCACCAGCTGGGGCGCCATCAGCGGCGGCGGCAGCGACGACCGGGTGGCCGCCCCCGGCTTCGGCGGCAGCGTCGTGGGCCTGGCCGGCGGTATGGCCCGCGCCGCCGGCGCCGGCACCGCCTTCTGGCCGAACACGAGCTTGGTCTTACCGGGTGTCGGCGCCGGCGCCCTGGGCTGCGGCGCCGGTGTCGGCGTCGCGGCCGCGACCTCGTTTCCGAACAGGTCCGTTTGTGGCTCGCTCACGGGGGGACTCCTGGGGTGGCTGCTTCCCGCGCAGCCAGTCCGCATCCCGGCGGCTCAGTGCCGCCAGGGTCGAGGGGGTAATCGCGTCGCTGGTCACCACGAAGGTGCTGAGGTCCACGGTCGTGCGCAGGCTGGTGACGGCCTTGCGCACGGTGAGCTGGGTCAGGTACTCGAGGGCGAAGCCCGCGAGCACCGCGTTGATGTGGAAGGCCTGGCGGTTCTCCAGGGCGTCGTCCGCACAGTCCGCCGGCGGGGCTTTCTTCCCCCGCTTGACCTTCACGGTCTTGGGCAGCTTCATCGTGGGCATGATCAGGTCGGGCAGCACCAGGCCGGGCGAGGGCAGGGCGCTGCACAGCCCGCTTAGGGTGAGCGCCCCGAACAGCCCGTCCCAATGCCTGACGCTGCCGAGGACGACCTGGCCGGAGTATTCGTGGTTGCCCAGGTCCAGCCAGAGCCAGCGCCGCCCATTGCCAATGCCCGAGGACAGCTCATCGTGGATGAGCTTGCGCGGCAGGGCGCTATCCACGCAGCCTACGACGATCACATTGGCCCGGTCGGCGCCCCACTGGGGGTCTTCGCGCCCGTCGATGAAGTGCTGGAGGGTCGTCGAGCCGAGCATCTCCGGGATGGCCTCGAAGCGCAGGCCGTAGTCGCCGTTGATGCGCGCCGCGAGGGCCTTGGCCTTGTTCTGGCCCACGTCGCGGGGCCGGCAGAGCTGCCGGCCCACGTTCTTGCGCTCG
>JAAXUL010000139.1 GCA_013336035.1 Chloroflexales bacterium | reverse complement strand
ACGAGCCACTGGAGAGCTGGGTGCTGTGAAAGCAGCATGCCCGGTTCGGAGGGGGGCCGACGGAAAAGTACCTATGCAGTTGGAAAAGAACAACAGCGGGCAACTCGCCGGCGGCCTACCCTACCTGGCCGTCTCTGGTCTGGCGAAAACCAAACTGGGCAAGAGCGTGTTCGATGCGGGATGGGGCGAACTCCGCTTCCAGCTCACCTACAAGGCCCAGTGGGCGGGTAAGCACCTCGTCGTGGTCGGGCGCTTCTTCCCCTCTACGCGCCTCTGTCCTGCCTGCGGGGCGGTCAACGGCGACCTTACCCTTGCCGACCGCACCTGGACGTGTAACTGCGGGGCGATTCACGACCGCGACCTCAATGCCGCCTGTAACATTCGTGACCAGGGCCTTCGCCTCCTCCTCGCCGTGGGTGCCACGGAGAGCCTAAACGCCCCCCGAGAGCCGGTAAGACCCGCCACGCGCGGGCACAGCTCAACGACGGGGGAAGCCCCGCCCCTTGGGGCGGGGTAGTTCACTTGACGCCGACGGAGATGAGCAGCTCGCAGGGCCCTTCAAACCCGCTTGCGCCCTCGAACTGCCCCAGAGCCTGGGCGATTTCCTGCCAGGTGGCCTCGCGCTCTGCCGCATCCAGACCAGCCAGCATCTGGTGCAGTGCGCCAAACGACTCGCGCTCGAAGCGCACACACTCGGCGGCGGTTGGGAGCCGCAATGGCGCGGCGACGCGGCGGGCCTCAACCTCCTGGAACCCGGCCGCACGGAACGCCTCCTCTAGCACCCCTGGGCTCCCAAGACTGAACGGACCTGGCTGGCCGGGGAGCGGCGGTGGGAGTTGGGCGCGGCGACGAATAATCGAGACAGGGGTCGAGAAGAAGCGGTTGTTCTCCGGGGCGGAGTAGACGATCGCCGCGATGCTCCCGCCGGGCTTGAGCACGCGGCGCATACCGGTAAGCGCCCGGTGCTGGTCCGGGAAGTAGATCAAGCCAACCCGCGAGATCACGGTGTCGAACGCGCCTTCCTCCAGCTCAAGCTGTTCGCCATCCATCACGCGTGTCTCGACGTTCGTCAAGCCGGCCTGTCGCACCGCGTCCTCAGCACAGGCGAGGATGTTCGGCGCAATGTCGGTGGCCAGGACGTAGCCGCCTGGCCCGACCCGCCGCGCAGCCCTGATGGTCTGCTCGCCTGCACCCGCAGCCACGTCCAGGACGCGGCTGCCAACGGTGATGCCCGCCAGGTCGAGCATTAGCTCGGTGGCCGGGCCCAGCCACGCGCTGAGCGTTGGCCCCCAGCGATACCAGGCCTCCGCGGCGTCCTGCCACTGCGCCCGCGTCGCCTCCTTGTACTGAACCGGATCAAATGCCGTCGCTGTCGCTGCCATCGTGGTGCCTCCTCCTGGGTCGCCCCAATCGCGTTCGCGCTGCTCCTGGTGTTGCTCGCAGCTCACTATAGAGCGCTCGGCCTGGCCCGTCTCCCCGCGAAAGAATGGAGCGGAGAATGAAAAGCGCGGCCGAGTAGGGTAGAATGATCTCCACACCACCGCCTCGTCACCAGGCACCCGCCTACCTTGGGGACGCGATCATGGAAGGAAACACGGCGGTACCGGAGCAGCTCCACGGCCGCGAAACGGCGATCTTGCAGCGGCTGGCCGCCGGGCTCTCGGACCAGCAGATCGCCGACGAGCTGTGCCTGAGTCTCCATACGGTCAAGTGGTACAACCGCCAGATCTACAGCAAGCTGGGGGTTAAGAGTCGGACGCAGGCGATTGCGTCCGCCCAGAACCTCGGCCTCCTGCCTAACGAGAGCGCGGGTGCACCGCTGTTCGGGCCCGCCTCTCACCTTCCCGCCCAGACCGCGCCATTCATCGGGCGCAGCCGTGAGCGAGCCGACGCGCGACGCCTGCTGGACCGAACGCGCCTCCTGACCCTCACCGGCACCGGCGGGATCGGCAAAACGCGGCTGGCCCTGCAGGTGGCCGAAGCGCTTGCGGCCAGCTATGCCGATGGCGCCCGCTTCGTCGATCTGGCGCCGCTTGCCGACCACACCCCGGTGCTGAAGGCGGTGGCCGGGGCGCTGGGCGTGGTGGAGCAGGGGAGCGCATCGCTGCTGGAGAACCTGAAGCGCGCGCTCGCCCAGCGCGAGCTGCTCCTGCTCATCGACAATTTCGAGCATGTCCTCGCGGCGGCGCCGCTGCTCTCCACCCTCCTGGCCGCCGCCCCACGCCTCAGCGTGCTCGTCACTAGCCGGGAGCCGCTGCACCTGGCCGGGGAGCAGGAATATGCGGTGCCGCCCCTGACCGTGCCGCCCGCGGATACGTCATCCGCGCAGCGGCTTGCCGACTCCGAGGCCGGGGCCCTCTTCGTGCGGCGCGCCCAGCTGGCGCTGCCCCGCTTTGCGGTGACCGAGGCCAACGCGCCCGCCATCGCACGTATCTGTATCCGCCTCGATGGCCTGCCCCTGGCGATCGAGCTGGCCGCCGCCCGCTGCAAGCTGCTCACCCCGCAGGCGCTCCTGGCCCGCCTGGAAGGTGCCGATGCTGACGCCACGTTTCAGGCGCTCGGGGGCGGTACCCGTGACGCCCCAGCGCGCCAGCGCACGCTGCGGGACACGATCGCCTGGAGCTACAACCTGCTGCGTACCGATGAGCAGCGACTGTTTGCGCGACTCTCGGTCTTCCAGGGCGGGCGCTCGCTCGAGGCCATCGAGGCCGTCTGTGCCGAGGGGCTCGCGATCGATGTGTTTGACGGGCTGGCCTCGCTGGTGGACAAGAGTCTGGTGCAGCAGCAGGAGGGCGTGGGCGGGGAGCTGCGCTTCACGCTACTGGAGGTGATCCACGCCTACGCCCTTGAGCGCCTGGAGGCGTCCGGCGAGGCGGCGGCGCTGCGCAGACGCCACACCGAATACTTCGTCGCCCTGGCCGAGCGCGCGGAGCCGGAGCTCCGGCTCGCGGGGTACGATCACTGGTGCCAGGTCTTTGAGCTCGAGCGGGACAACTTCCGCGCGGCCCTGGCCTGGAGCTTGAGCGTCGAGGAGCCAGCCGATAGGGCCCAGGCGACGCTCGGCGTGCGGCTGGCGGCCGCACTCGGCATGTTCTGGTATAGCAAAGGGTACCATGTCGAGGGGTATGGCTGGACCCAGCAGCTGCTCGCCCGCTTGGACGAAGCGCCGGTGCGGTACCACCCACGTTTCTTGATTAGTGCTGCACGGCTGGCCTGGTTTCAGGAACTCGAGGCGGGGCGGCGCCTGCTCTGGCGCGCGCTTGCGTGCGCCCGCGCGCTGGGCGATACACTGCAAGCTGCCTGGGCGCTCATCTTCCTGGGCTACACGCTGCTGCACGAACCCGGCGCGGCCATGCCGCTCGCCGAGGAGGGGCTGGCCTCGTTCCGGGCGCTGAATCATCTGCCTGGCATGGCCCAGGCGCTGAATATCGTCGGGGAGATCGCTCGCGTCAGCGGCGATGATCGGGGCGCCCAGCAGGCGTACGGGGAATGCCTGGCCATCTGTCAACAGACTGGGGAGACGCGCCGGATCACCTATACCTACAATAACCTGGCCTACCTGGCCCAACACGCGGGCGACGCCGAACGCGCCTTGCAGCTGGCGCGCCAGGGCTTCCAGCTCGCGCACGATCGGCATGACCGCAACGAGACGGCGGTCACGATCGCCGGAGCGCTGGACATCGGCCCCGCCCCACAGCCCGACCGGCTCCGCCACGCCGTCCGGCTGCTCGGCGCCGCCGAGGCCGACCGCGAGCAGACCGGAGCCTTTATCCAGCCCAGCGACGCGCCGGAGTACCACCGCATCCTTGGGGAGGTGCGCGCACACCTGGACAACGCGTCATTTCAGGCCGCGTGGGCCGAGGGGCGCCGCATGACGCTGGAGCAGGCGCTTGCCGCCGCACTGGAAGCCACTGGCGATGAGCGGAGCCTGGCGGCCAGTGATTCGTAATGCAGCGAACACGAAAGGTGAGAACCTCACGTGGGATGAGCTACACCGAAGACAGCCTGATCACGCCTGAGTCCGGTGCTTTCGGCGCTCAATCCGTGAAGGCGGGAGATGGATACTGTTCTTCTGGCAACCAAACTGCGGATTCCTGCCCTAGCGCCTCGCACCATGCCTCGCCCCCGGCTCATCGATGCCCTTGAGCACAGCATCCGGCACGTCAAACTCGTCCAGATCGCGGCGCCGGCAGGCTATGGCAAGACCACGATGCTGGTGCAGTGGGCCCATGCCAGCCGCCTGCCGGTCGTCTGGCTCTCACTCGGCGCGGAGGATAATGACCTTGAGCGCTTCTTTCGCTGCCTGCTGATGGCGTGGGCAGAGGTACGGCCAGGAATTCGTGAGAGCCCGGTCGGACTACTTCTCGGTGGGATGGCACCGGATCGCGAAGCGGTCTTAGCGGCGTTCATCAATGTCGCGGCCGGCTTGCCCGAGCACACCGTGTTTGTCCTCGACGATTACCACCTGATCACCGAGCCATCTATCCACCAGGCGCTGACCTTCCTGATCGACCATCTGCCGCCGACGCTCCACCTGGTGCTGGCGGGGCGGGCCGAGCCAGCGCTGCCGCTGGCGCGCTACCGCGCGCGGGGCGAGTTGCTGGAGTTTCGGGCTGCGGATCTCCAACTCTTGCCCGACGAGACCGCGGATTTCTTGCATACACTCCGGCTTGAGCTGGCCAATGATGCCATCATGCGGCTGCACGCCCAGCTGGAGGGGTGGATTGCCGGCCTCCAGCTGGTGGCGCTGACGCTGCAGCGTGGTCTCACGGGATCGGATACGCTGGTCCTCAGCGGCAGGCATCGCTTCATCGCCGACTTCCTGCGCGACGAGGTGCTGGCCCCGCTGCCCGAAGCGGTTCGGCACTTCCTGCTGCAGACCAGCATCCTGGAGCACCTGTGCGGCTCGTTGTGCGATGCCGTCACCGGGAGCGCAGGCAGCCAGGAGCTGCTGGAAACCCTTGAGCGCGAAAACCTGTTCCTCATGCCGCTGGACGACAGCCGGGCGTGGTTTCGCTATCATCAGCTGTTTGCCGACGTTCTCCGCGAAGAGCTGCACCAGCGCCACCCCGCTCAGGTCACTAACCTCCATCGCCGGGCGGGGCGCTGGTATCTCGCCCAGGCGTTGCCCGAGCCGGCCTTCCAGCACGCCGTCGCCGGGGACGATCCTGAGCTCGTGATCCAGATTCTCGAGGACTACCTTGATGCCAAGCTCAATGGCGGTGAGTTCAGCCTGCTCAAACGCTGGCTCGATTCCCTTCCCGCGCAGTGGCATACCGCCTATCCGCTGCTGGGCCTCGCGCGGGCAGGCTTGCTGGCCTTCACCGGCGCGCTCGACGCCTGTGTGCGTTGTGTGGATGACGTTGAGCGGAGGCTGTCGCCGCTCGCGAGCGAGGACACGCGCGGGCAGCGGGCACGGGTCACCGCGATCCGCTGCGCGATCGCGTGCTTTCAAAACGACCTGGCCCAGGCCGAGACCTATGCCGATCGGGCACTCCGTGATCTCGCCGCCGATGATTCCTTCCGGGCCGCGGTGTACGGCGCGCTTGGCGACACCTATCGCCACCATGGGCGCTGGGAGGAGTCGCGCGCGTGCTACCTCAGCGCGCTCGAGCTCGGTCACGGGCCGACCTTCCGGGTCCAGTCCGTGCATGCCTTCGGCGCCCTGGCCGATCTCCAGCTGCGGCAGGGCCGGCTGCGCGCTGCCGCCGCGTACTGGCGCAAGGCGCTCGCGGGCATGCAGGATCGCGCGACCTGGGGCAGCTTCCCGCTGCCGCTGATCGGCTGGGTGTACCTGCGGATGGGCGAGATCCTGTACGAGTGGAATGAGCTGGAAGCAGCCAACGACCATCTCGCCCAGGGGCTCGCGCGCGCCGAGCTCGGCGGTGACGTGCGGGCGCTGATCGCGGCGTACCTCCTTGCAGGTCAGCTAAAGCTGGCAGCCGGCGAGATCACGGCGGCAGCGGCGTACCTGGAGCGCGCCCGGCCCCTGGTGGAGAACGCCGCGTTTCCCGACTGGACGGGTCGTTTTGGGCGTCTGCAGCTCGCATGCTGGCTGGCGCAGGACCAGCTGCGGGCAGCCGTTCATTGGGCTGATGCGCTGCTGCGCGGTGAGGCAAGCGAGGGGCCGGTCGAAAGCGAGACGGCGCAGCTGGCGATGGCGCGGGCGCTGATCGTCAAAGGGGATGCGCCCTCCCTCGACCGAGCGCGAGGGCTGCTCGCGCGCCTGGTCGAAATGGCCGAGGCGCAAGGCCGCGCGGGACTTATCGTCGAGGCGCTGGCGCTGCAGGCCCTGGCCCACTGGCGGCGCGGGGAACATGCGGACGCCTTCACCACCCTGGAGCGCGCGCTGCGCCTGGCCGAACCCGAAGGCTACGTGCGCTTGTTCCTCGATCTGGGTCTGCCCATGGCCCGGCTACTGCAGGAAGCGCGCTCCCGCGCGGTGCTGCCGGAATACAGTGGCGCCCTGGTGGCGGCCTTCACGAGGGATCGCCCGAGCGCCGAGGCTTCGGCGAAAGCGCTGCCAGAGCCGCTGACCCCGCGCGAGCAGGAAGTCCTGGCCCTCGTCGCCGCCGGCCTGACCAACGGCGAGATCGCCGCACGGCTGGTCATCTCGGTGGAGACGGTCAAGAAGCACGTCGGCAACCTCTGCGCCAAGCTGGGCGTCAGCAACCGCACCGAGGCGGCGGCCAGAGCCAGGGCGCTGGATTTGCTCGGCTCGTAGCCGCCCCACCCATCCCCCACGCGCGCGAGAAATACCCCCGCGACGTACCCCGATCGGGGCATGATCACGTCTGCTCACGGCTGTATGCTGCTGTCGTACCCCCGTATCCGAATCTGAAGGCACCAATCGAAGAGGAGGCCAATCATGTCGAAACAGAACACCGCGCTGGTGCGCCGCGCCGTCGAGGAGATCTGGAACCGCGGCAATTACGCGACCCTCGGCGAGCTGGTCGCCAGCGACATCGTCATCCACGCGTCCAGGCCTGACGAGGAGATCCATGGGCCAGCTGGTGTCAGGCAGTTCTACACCATGCTGCGCATAGCCTTCCCGGACATCTCCTTCACAATTGAAGATCAGATCGCCGAGGGCGACCGGGTGGTGACGCGCTGGAGCGCCCGCGCGACCCACGCCGGCGAGTTTCAGGGCATTCCGCCTACCGGCAAGCAGGTGCAGCTGGCGGGGATTGATATCGACCGCATCGCCAATGGGAAGGTCATCGAGTGCTGGCCAATCACCGATGAGCTCCAGCTGCTCCAGCAGCTTGGCGGCGATCGTTGAATCGATCCGGCCACCGAACATCCGGAGGGGGTCTGACCATGAAGCACACAGAGACGGTGATCGTCGGCGGCGGTCAGGCCGGGCTGGCGATGAGCTACTACCTGACACAGTATGGGCGCGAGCATGTGGTGTTGGAGCAAGCCGCGCACGCCGGCAGTGTCTGGCGCGACCAGCGCTGGGACTCCTTCACGCTGGTCACACCCAACTGGGCCTTCCGGCTGCCCGGTGCAGCACCTAACGGCGCTGATCCTGATGGCTTTATGTCGCGTGCGGAGGTCGTTGCCTCCTTTGATCACTATGTCGAGCGCTTCCAGCCGCCCATCCAGTACAACACGCGCGTGCTGGCGGTCGAACCGCTCGATCCGCAGGGCTATCGTGTGCTCACCCCTGAGCACAGCTTCCAAGCCAGCAACGTGGTGATCGCCACCGGCTTCTTTCAGCAGCCAAAGCTCCCGCCGTTCGCCGCCAGCCTGTCGTCAGGCATCACCCAGCTCCACAGCAGCGCGTATCGCAACCCCGAAGCGCTCCCAGCCGGCGCGGTCCTGGTGGTCGGCAGCGCACAGTCCGGCTGCCAGATCGCCGAGGAGCTGTATCAGCGTGGCCGGCAGGTGTACCTGTGTACGGGCCGCGCCGGCCGCGTGCCCCGCCGCTATCGCGGCAGCGATATCATCGCGTGGCTCGATCAGACCGGCATGTTCAATCTCACCTCCGAGCAGCTGCCGCCCGGCATGTCGAAATTTGGGGGCATCCCGCACTTCTCGGGCACCAATGGCGGACACACGCTGAACCTGCACCAATTTGCGCGCGACGGGGTGCGACTCCTGGGCCACCTGCGTGGCGCGGAGGGCAACAAAGTGGCGTTGGCGCCCGACTTGCACGAAAACCTGACGCAGATCGATCAGTTCGAGCATGAGGTTGTCAAGCTCATCGATACGTACATCCAGGAGCATGGCCTCGACGCGCCGCCCGAAGCGCTGCCGCAGCTGCGCGACGGGTACGAGCAGTCGCCGCTCGAGGCGCTTGACCTGCAGGCCGCCGGGATCACGACGGTGGTCTGGGCGATGGGCTATCGCTTCGATTACCGTCTGGTGAAGCTGCCCGTCCACGACGCGGATGGCTTTCCCATCCAGACCAACGGCGTAAGCAGCTATCCAGGTCTCTCCTTCGTCGGCATGCCCTGGATGCCGACCGAGCGATCGGGCTTCTTGCTCGGCGTGGGCGAAGCGGCCGAGCGGATCGCGACCAGCATCGCGGCAGCGGACACCGTTGGTCCGTCAGCCGCTCAGCCTGGAAAATCCTGGGCCTGACCTGGCGACAGTGGCAGTTAGTGGCGGCGGGCCGCCTGTACCGCAGGCGCCGCCGGGCTCCAAAGAAACCAGCGCGGAAACGCCTGCGCCAGTATCGGCGCCGCATCGATGACCATCCGCCCGTCGCAGAGCGCCTCGTCCAGCCCGACCCGGCCGAGCCAGATTTCGAAGCAAACCGCCAGATCCGCCGTCACGAGCACATCAATCTCAAAGCCCGGATGGCTCAGGCAGATCGACGTATCGCCTCGGGTGAGCACCAGCCAGTAGGTCTCGCGCTTTGGCCCGCGGAAGTCAAACTGGATCACCACCCGCTGCGCGGGGAGCTCGGCCACAGCGATCCGACCACGCATCCACCAGAGCAGCAGCAGCGGGTTGAGATCCTCGGGAGTTGGGGCTTCGAAGGCCCACGCGGCGCCCCAGACCAGCAGCGCATCGAGCACCGCCTGCAGCTCGGCGCCCGCGCGGGTCAGCCGATAGGTGCTGCGCGACCTCCCGCTGTCTACGGCGCTGCGCTCGACCAGGCCCAGCCGCTGGAGGCGGCGGAGCCGCTCGGCCAGCAGCGCGCGCGAGATCCCCGGGAGTCCACGCTCGAGCTCGTTGAACTGGGTGGTGCCACTCAGCAAGTCGCGCACGATCAGCAGGGTCCAGCGATCACCGACGACCTCGAGCGCTTTGGCGATTGGACAGTATTGCCCATACCGGTACATCGCCACACCTCCTCCCCTCCGACCATCATACTGACGAGCAGCGCGTGCCGACTAGTTTTATCATTGAACTAGTCGCGCACGGCCAGCCCTGCTACTGTGCTCGCACCTGACGAGTGTAGCCATCAGCATAGCACGCCCGTCGTCAGCACTCAGGCTGCGACCGTGGCCTATGACCAGCAGACAGGAGGTGAAGATGGGACAGCAGCAAGCTGGCGCAGGGGTGCGCTTGCCGGCAGAGGTGTACGACGAGCAATTCGTCCCGGCCCTCTTTCAGCAGTGGGGGCCGATCGTCGCCGCGGCAGCGACGGTCGGTCTGGGCGACCGGGTGCTCGACGTGGCCTGTGGCACGGGGGTGCTGGCATGCGCGGCGAGCGAGCGCGTCGGGCCCACGGGCCACATCGTGGGCCTGGACCCGAGCGGAGAGATGCTCGCCGTGGCGAGGCGCAAGCGCGCGGCCGTCAGCTGGCAGGAAGGGCGGGCCGAGGCGCTGCCCTTCCCGGATGCCAGCTTTGACGCCGTGGTCAGCCAGTTCGGCCTGATGTTCTTCGCTGATCCGGTTGGCGGCTTGCGGGAGATGTGGCGGGTCCTCCGCCCCGGCGGGCGCCTGGCGGTAGCCGTGTGCGCCGCCCTCGCGCGCTCACCAGGCTATGCGCTGCTGGCCGATCTGCTGGAGCATCACTTCGGCCCTGGCGTGGCGGACGCGTTCCGCGCCCCATTTTCCCTGGGCGACCCTGAGCAGCTGCGCGCGCTCGGCGCAGCGGCCGGCCTGCACCAGCTGCGGGTCGAGCAGCACGAGGGCACGGTCCAGTTTGGCTCGATCGCGGCGCTCGTCTCAGCGGAGCGCGCCTGTGTCTGGACCCTCGGCGGCCTCCTCGACGACGTGCAGTTCGCACAGCTGCTCGCCGCAGCCGAGGAGCGGCTCCGGCCGTTTCAGGCGGCCGACGGCGCCGTGACGTTTGGCATGCCGGCGCTGATCATCACCGCCACCCAATCCTGATCAGGGTGACGATCCTGGACTGGTGGTGCGTATCAAAGGAGCGCATGATGAGCCAACCGGAGCGCTGGCAGCTTGGTGGGAGCGCGCCCGAGGTCTACGAACGCTACCTGGTCCCGGCCATCTTTGGGCCATGGGCACCTATTGTGATTGCCCACGCGAAGCTGGAAGGAGGGGAGCGCGTCCTTGACGTTGCCTGCGGCACAGAGATTGTGGCGCGACTCGCTGCGCACCACGTCGGGGCCGCAGGGCGCGTCACCGGGCTAGACATCAACCCTGCGATGCTGGCGGTGGCTCGCTCCCTGGCGCCAGCGCACGGCGCCACCGTGGAATGGCGGGAGGGCGATGCCTCAGCCCACGTTGCAGCAATCTCCCTACACATGACCAGACAAGGGAAGACCCGATCCCTAGAAGGGATCGTTGACCCGGGTGCGACCCTCGAGCTGTACACACGCCAGTCCTCGCTGAACGTGAGCGCCCAGGATCTGGCCGTGATGGGGGCAACGCTGGCCAACGGTGGGGTGAATGTGCTGACGGGGAAGCGGGTCGTTGATGCGGAGGTTTGCCGCTACGTTCTGGCGGTGATGGCCACAGCTGGGCTGTATGAGACCTCGGGCGAGTGGCTGTACGATATCGGGCTGCCCGGCAAGAGTGGCGTAGGTGGCGCCATCCTCACCGTTGCGGCAAGGGCAGCATGGGTTGCTTTGCGCCTCCCCTTGACGCCGCTGGCAACAGTGTGCGCGGCCAGATGGCTGCCCGCTTCCTCTCCACGCAGCGAGGTGGTCGTGGCGCGCAACCGGGCAGAAGCGGTAGCACGGGCCGAGGAGTTGAACCCGGCGGTGATCGTGATGCACATCCAGATGTCAGTGCTGGATGGCCTGGAGGTGACCCGGCGCATCCGCACGGCTGGTCTGCGAGATACACCCACCCTCGCCCTGACCACGCTGACGATGGCAGGTGATCGCGAGCGCTATCTGGCCGCTGGAGCGGACTCCTACCTGTCCAAGCCTGTGCGCCTGCGCACCCTGATGACGGTTATCGTCGAGATGCTCGCAGGCCCCACGGCGGGGTAGACCGGCGCGTAAGGACCTGGTCAGGCGGAAGACAAACGCGCAAAGGTGTTCTACAGCTTCACAACGCGGAAAACATCGTATTGACAGAATCTGTAAGTGGTGCCAACCCATCATAATGCGCCTGCCTATTGAAAAACTCCTTGCCAGGCTGCTTTTCAACCTTGGGCGGCCCAAAATCAGGAATCAACGCCGCATCAGAATGCGCTCGTGCCTTCTATCACAAGTCTATTTCGGGCTTCTGGCGACTTTTTCAACAGGCAGGCGCGCTATGTTCGACTAGCCCGTGCCCGACGTATGAGGAGACAAACCTGTATTGCAGTCCCAGCGGGGGCGCTGGGTCGTGCGGGCGCTGCACCGTGGCGAGCAGGCCGAGGCTGCGCTCCAGGGAGCGTAGCCCCCGCTTCCCTGGCTCCCGGAGCGGTGGCAGAATACGACCTCGCCACTAGCTGCCCTCGTAGAGGCGGAGCACCCGCTCGGCCAGCGCCTCGGGCCAGGGCTCGCCCAGACGCCGGCTAAGGCTCACGCACACGTCGTGCCCGAGCTGGGCGGTCGACCGGATCGCCTTAAGCAGGCCGTCGTGCCCAGCAGCAGGAATGGCAGCCTCGAGCTGCTCAAGGCGCTGCGAGGTGATCGCCTCCTCGATGCCGACGGCCGACGACATGCCACGCCAGTGCCCGGTCGCCCCGGCCTCGAGCCGCAGCAGGGCGAGTAGGTTGCCGACGATGATGAAGTTGAAGTCGTGCCGCGCCGCCCACGCGTGCCCGCGCTGCAGCCGGGCGTAGAGCCGCAGGAGGTAATACCAGAAGTCGCCGGCGACCTTCGCGAAGGCCACGGCCTCGCTCGGCGGGCCAAGGGGCTGGCCGACGAGCCGCGCTGCCAGCGCGGTCAACCTGCCGCCCGACTTATCGAGTAGCACCATCACCTCGACACTGAGCGGCGCGTTCGGCC
>JAAXUL010000759.1 GCA_013336035.1 Chloroflexales bacterium | reverse complement strand
CCGACTTCTCGCGGCGCTGGTCGAGGGGCGCGATCCCCCGGGGATAGGGGGTGAGGGCCATCAGGCCGCTCACACCCCCCCGCCCCTGACCTTGCGCCTGCGGGCCGCCGGGCTGCTCGGCGCCGTGGGCGACCCGCGCCTGCTCGACCCGCGGAGCGGGGACTCAGCTATCGGCGCCTACTGGTGCCGGGTCGAGGCGGGGCCGCTCTGGCACGGCGATGAGCGGCGCGACGAGGCGCGCGCGCACATGCTGCCCTACGCCTTCTGGGTCGGGCGCTACCCGGTGACGAACGCCGAGTACCGGCGCTTCGTCGAGGCGGGCGGCTATCAGCGGCGCGAGTGGTGGAGCGAGCACGGCTGGCCCTACCTCCAGGCCAGCGAGAACCGCTTCAAGTCGAACGGACGGCAGATCACCCACCCGTGGTACTGGGCTGACCCGGAGTATAACCAGCCGGGGCAGCCGGTCGTGGGCGTCAGCTGGTGGGAGGCGGCGGCCTACTGCGCGTGGCTGACCGCGCAGGGGCGGGCGGCGGGCTGGCTCGCCGACACTGCCGTCATCCGGCTGCCAACATCGCTGGAGTGGGAGCGCGCGGCGCGCGGCGATGATCGGAGGCGCTACCCGTGGGGCGACGCCGCGCCCAACGCGGAGCGAGCGAACTATGAGGATACGGCGCTCGGCCGGCCGTCGCCGGCGGGGTGCTTTCCGCAGGGGGCCGCGGCAAGCGGGGCGCTAGACATGGCGGGCAATGTCATGGAGTGGCTCGCCACCCCGGAGGATGAGCCGGCGCGGCTCACGCCGCTGCAAGACGTCGACCCCGAGGCTGTCGTCCTGCTCTCGCAGGCCGCGTTTGACGACGACAGCGCCTCGCTGGGCTGCGGCGCGCGCATCGAGAGCGGCCCGTTCGCCCGATACCTCGACCGTGGCTTTCGGCTCGTCCGCGGCCCCCGTGGCCAGGGGCAGTGAACTGGAGCACCCGATGCACGAGCTACGCCTCGACTTTGCGGAGAAGAAGACAGCGGCGCTGATCGAGCTGGGCAAGGCGCCCGCACTGGCCCTGCGCGACTTCCTGGCCCGCTTCCCCGCGCGCGCCGCCGCGCCGCTCCCGGTCGCCTGGCTCGCGCTGCCGCTGAGCGCCTTCCGCGTCATCCCCGTGAGCCTGGGGGCGGAGGCTCGCCCTGCCCTGCCGGGCGAGCCTGCGTCTGGCGCCGCCCCAAGCGACTCTGGCGGCGGCGCGACCCACAGCCCACAGCCTGCCCTGCCGGGCGAGCCTGCGTCTGGCGCCGCCCCAAGCGACTCTGGCGGCGGCGCGAGCTTCGGCCCACAGCCCTCGGCCCACAGCCCACAGCCTCTGGCCACCTTCCCCGCCGCGCTCACCGACAGCGAGGCGGTCGCGCAGGCCTACGCCGCGGAGATCGCCAAGATCGGCCGCTACCTGAGCAACGACCTCTCGGTGCTGGTGGTCTGCGACAAGGCGCTGGCCGAGCACGTCTACCGCCACGCCGTGGGCCAGTCGAACAAGCGTCCGGTGCTAGAGAGCGACCCGGCGGGGTCCGAGGGCGGACGGAGCGGCGACCCGGCCCTGCTCCAGCGCGAGGTGCTCGGACCGGGCGCGCGCGTCGCCGCGCTCAGCCGCCTGCTGGCCGGCATCAAGCTCGACCAGGCGCTGGTGCTGCTCCACCTCGACACGCTTGCCGGCGGCAGCGCCGAAGGCCCGCTCACCGCCGAGGCGCGCCTGCTGACCGAGGTGCTCTACCGCAGCCAGGAGTTCACCCCCACCCTGCTCGGCTTTGTCGACCCGTCGCTCGGGCTGCCCAAGGTGCTGGCCGACCGCTTCGCCGTCCGCGTAGAGCTGGCGGGCCTGAGCCGCGACGTGATCCCGCATCTGCTGACCCGGCCCGAGCGCGAGCGCTTCGCCCACTTCGAGGCCGAGACGCTGTTCAAGAACGTCTCGGGCTTCAATGCCATCCAGCTGCGCAACGTGATGCGCTACCTGCTGGCCAGCAGCCGGCCCGCCACGCCGACGCCCCGGCTGATGGCGCTGATCCGCGAGTTCAAGCGCGGCAGCGGCGACGATGTCGAGATCCCCGACGTGACCTTCCACGACATCGGCGGCTACGAGGCGGTCAAGGCCGATCTGTTCGAGGCGATCGAGCTGATCACCGGCAAGCGCCCGCCCTTCACCCTCGACGGGGCGCCCTACGTGGCCGCTGACGAGGCCCCGCCCAGCCCCGAGAGCGACGCCGAGCGCGAGCGGCGCCGCAAGCTGGCCCCGCGCGGCTTCATCTTCCACGGCCCGCCCGGCACCGGCAAGACCCTGTTCGCCAAGGCGATCGCCAACGCTATGAACGCCACCATCCAGATGGTCAGCGGCCCCGAGATTATGGATATGTGGGTCGGCAAGAGCGAGAGCAACCTGCGCCGCCTGTTCGCGATCGCCCGCCGCAACGCGCCGGCGGTGATCTTCTTCGACGAGTTCGACAGCATCGCCAGCCAGCGCAGCGGGATCAGCGACGGCGGCAGCCGCGCCTCGAACGCCGTCGTCGCCCAGCTGCTCACCGAGATCGACGGCTTCCGCGCCGACCAGGACCTGCTGGTGATCGGCACCACCAACCGGCTCGACATCATCGACGAGGCCCTGCTGCGCCCGTCGCGCTTTCTGCCCATCCAGATCCCGCTGCCCGACCAGGCCACCCGCCGCAAGATTGCCGCGATCCACGCGCGCGTCTTCGAGGCCCCCCTCCCCGCCGCCGACACGCTCGACCTGATCGCCGAGCTCAGCGACGGCTTCAACGGCGACGAGGTGCGGGCCATCTTTCAGGAGATCGCCCGCCAGATCCGCCGCGGCGTCGCGATCAGCGCCCAGACCTACAGCGCCCAGATCGACCTGATCCGCAGACGTCGCGACGAGCGGCGCCGCGTGTAGCCGTCACCGAGGAGTCTATGAGCGTTGCCAACCCCATCCCCCTCGCCGACCTGATCAGCCTGCTGCGCTTCAACGTCAGCGACCGGCTCAAGCAGGACTTTGTCGGCAAAGATCAGATCATCGATCTGCTGCTGATCTGCGCCATCGCGCGCGAGCACCTGCTGCTGGTCGGCCCGCCCGGCACCGCCAAGTCCGATCTGGTCAAGCGCTTCGTGCTCTTGCTCGGCGCGCGCAAAGACTCGGGCGACCTCTTCGAGTATCTGCTCACCCGCTTCACCGAGCCGAACGAGATCTTTGGCCCGGTGAACATCAGGCAGTTCCAGCAGGGCACCTTCACGCGCAATATCGAGCGCGCGCTGCCCAGGGCGAGGGTTGCGTTCCTCGACGAGGTCTTCAAGGCCAACAGCGCCATTCTCAACGCGCTGCTGACCATCCTCAACGAGCGCTTCTTCTACAACGGGCTAGAGCAGGTCGCCGTGCCGCTGATCAGCGTCTATGGCGCGACCAACGAGGTGCCCGAGGGCGACGATCTGGCGGCGATCTTCGACCGCTTTCTGCTGCGCGCCCGCACCGACAATATCGACGAGCGCCAGTTCCTCGACCTGCTGAGCAAAGGCTGGGGCATGGAGCGCGAGCGCATCAGGATCGGGCGCAACGAGGCGCTGCTGCCGGTGCTCGACAGCCTCGACCAGCTCGGTCTGGCCTACGACGCGCTCGAGCGGATCGACATGGTGCCGGTCTTCGACGACTACCGCGAGCTGGTGCGCCAGATCCGGGCCGAGGGCATCAGCCTGAGCGACCGGCGGGCGGTCAAGCTGCTTAAGCTGATCGCCGCGGCGGCCCTGCTGCGCGGCGCCTCGACCGCCGGCCCGGCCGATCTCTGGGTGCTGCTGCATATCTGGAACCGGCCCGAGCAGATCTCGGCCCTCCAGGCCATCGTCGGCCCCGTGGTCGAGCGGGCGGGCGGCCACGCCGCGAGCGCCGAGCGCGACCTGGAGACGCTGGCGCGGGAGCTCGCCCGCCTGGAGGAGCGCGCCATGGCCAGGGAGGCGGGGCGGGCCTACACGCCGACCTATTTCGGCACGCTGCTCCACGACCTGGAGCGCACGCGCCAGGAGCTGATCGACCACAGCGCGGGCCGGCGCGGCGATGACGGGCGGGCGCGCTGGCACGACCTGCTGGCCCAGGCCGAGCGGCTGACCGACGCCGTGCTTGACCGGCTCGAGGCCGAGGAGAGGATCTAAGCTATGGCTAACCGGCAGCCGCTGCCCGCCGTGCGCGCCCTGGGGCCGGGCGAGCCGCCGCGCTACGCAGGCCTGCGCCGCGACGGGCGCGGGGTTGTCGCCGGCGTGCAGGGGCTTGTGGCCGTACAGGGCGCCCGGCGCCTGGCGGCCTTCCTCGCCGCCCTGAGCCAGGTCGCCGATCTGAGCCGGGGGGTGGCGACCGAGGCGCACGAGGGCGACCTGGGCCTGGTCACGCTCATCCC
>JAAXUL010000758.1 GCA_013336035.1 Chloroflexales bacterium | reverse complement strand
GCGGCCTGCAGGGCCGCGCGCATCTCGAGGGCCGTCTCGACCTGCACGGTCGTGACGGCGGCCGGCGGGGTCAGGGCCGTCGGCCCGCTGACCAGGGTCACCCCGGCGCCGAGGTCGCGGGCCTGGGCGGCCAGGGCGTAGCCCATCTGGCCGGATGAGCGGTTGCCCACGTAGCGCACGGGGTCGATCGCCTCGCGGGTGCCGCCGGCCGATACGACCACGCGCCGCCCGCGCAGGGGGCCATAGGCCCGCCCGAGCATCGCGCGGACCTCGCCCTCGAGGGTGAAGGGCTCGGGCAGCCGGCCCCGGCCGCTCACGTGCTCGGCCATGCGGCCCTCGCCGGGCTCGAGCACGGTGTGGCCGCGGGCGCGCAGGGTCGCGAGGTTGGCCTGGGTGGCCGGGTGCTCGTACATCTGCGGGTTCATGGCGGGGGCGACCAGCACCGGGGCCCGGGTGGCGAGCAGGGTCGTGGTCAGCAGGTCGTCGCTGAGGCCCGCGGCGATGCGGGCGATGGTGTTGGCTGTGGCCGGGGCGATCACTACGGCGTCGGCGCTGGCGCCAAGGGCGACGTGGCCGACTACGCCGTCCTCGGGCAGGGCCCACATGCTGGTGAGGACCGGGCGCCCGGTGAGGGCCTGGAAGGTCGCCGCGCCCACGAAGCGCTCGGCCGCCGCGGTGAGGATCACGTCAACCCGGGCCCCGGCGAGGGCGAGGTCGCGGGCGAGCTGCGCCACCTTGTAGGCGGCGATGCTCCCGCAGACGCCCAGGACGATCTGTTTCCCGCTCAGGATGTCCATCAGATGGCCTCGTGCGTCATATGGCCGCATTGTAGCATCAGGGCGGGTCGGGCGTCAAAGGCGCCGGCCTGTCGCGCGGCGAGCCCCCCTCGTTCGGGCGGGTTGCCCCGCCGCCGCGCCCGGGGTATGCTTAGCCATGTGGACTGTTGACTGTGGCACTATGTCGGGAGGTTCATGGAAGCGGTACACCTTATCCCCCTCGCCGCGGGCGAGTCGCCCCTGGGCTTTATGCCCGAGCTGGCGGCCCTGCTGGCCCTCGGGGCGATCTTCGGCTACTTGGCCCAGCGCCTCGGGCTGGTGCCCATCGTTGGCTTCCTGCTCGCCGGGGTCGTCCTTGGGCCCAACAGCCTCGGCGTCGTGCGCGACCAGGAGCTGATCGAGGCCACCGCCGAGATCGGGGTCATCCTGCTGCTCTTCACCATCGGCCTCGAGTTCAGCCTCGACCAGCTGGCCCGCATCAGGCGGCTGATCTTTGTCGGCGGCGGCCTCCAGGTGCTGCTCGTCGTCGGCCTGACCGCGGGCCTGCTCTCGCTGCTCGCCGTGCCGTGGCCCGTCGCCGTCTTCACCGGCTTCCTGCTCTCGCTCTCGTCCACCGCGGTGGTTATGAAGGTGCTGGCGAGCCGCGACGAGAGCGACACCCAGGCCGGCCAGATCACGCTCGGCATCCTGATCTTCCAGGACCTGGCCGTGGTGGCGATGGTGCTGCTGGTGCCTATGCTCGGCGGCGAGGGCGGCTCGCTCCTCGCGATCGCCCGCGCCCTCGGCACCGCCGCCCTGCTGATCGTGGCCGTGCTGGTGGTCGCCCGCCGGGTCATGCCGCCGATCATCGAGTCGGTCGCCCGCACCTGCTCGCAGGAGATCTTTCTGCTCACGGTGGTCGCCATCTGCTTCGGCACCGCCTACCTCACCAGCATGGCCGGGGTCAGCCTCTCGCTGGGCGCCTTCCTGGCCGGGCTGGTCGTCAGCGATACGCGCTTTCGCGACTACGCCCTCGGCGAGATCCTGCCCCTGCAGGTGCTCTTCAGCGCCACCTTCTTTGTCTCGGTGGGCCTGCTGCTCGACCTGGGCTTCCTGGTGATGAACCTGCCGCTTGTCCTGGGCGTGGTGGCGTCCGTCGTAGCGATCAAGCTGCTCACCACGGCGGTCAGCGTGCGCGCGCTCGGCTACCACGCCGGGGTGGCCGGCTTCGTCGGCCTGCTGCTCGCCCAGATCGGCGAGTTCTCGCTGGTGCTCGAGCGCACCGGCCGCGAGCTGGGCCTGTCGCCCTTTAATATGGGCGCGGCCGGCACCCAGACCTTTATCGCTGTCACTGTCCTGCTGATCGTGCTGACGCCTTTTCTGGCCCAGGCCGGCGAACTGCTCCAGCGCAAGCTGGCCGGCCCGGCGGACCCCGAGATCGCCGACGATGACCCGGGGGATCAGGCTCACGCCGAGGCCTTCAGCGGGCTTAGCGACCACGTGATCATCGCGGGCTACGGGCACGGCGGGGCGGCCCTGGCCCGCGCCCTGCACGCCACCGGCCTGCCCTACGGCATCCTCACCCTCAGCCCCGGCGGCGCCAACGAGGCCGAGGCCCGCGGCCTGCGGGTGCTGCGCAGCGACTACACGCGCCAGCACGTGCTCGAGCAGGCCGGCCTGCGCCGGGCCCGCATGCTGGTCGTCGCCGACGATACCGCCGCTATGACCCACCGGGTGATCAGCGTGGCCCGCGGCCTGCGCCCCGATCTGCCCATCCTCGCCCGGGCCCGCACCGGCCACGAGGCCCGCGAGCTTAGCGAGGCCGGCGCCGCGCGCACGGTCGCCGAGGATGAGACCAGCATCGAGGCTATGCTGCGGCACGTTCTGGGCGACTACGGCGATGGCGACGGCGATATGGATGTCTTTATCGAGGAGGTGCGCGCGATGAGCGGGGGGGCGGCGCGGAATGCGGTGGCCCTGGCCGGCAAGAGCGCCCCGCAATGCGAGCACGCGGTGGGCCTGGCGCCCGTCACCCCAAACACCGACGGCTGCGAGGAGTGCCTGCGGATAGGCGATACCTGGGTCCATCTGCGGGTCTGTATGGTCTGCGGCCACGTCGGCTGCTGCGACTCGTCGAAGAACCGGCACGCCAGCGCCCACTTCCACGAGAGCGGCCACCCCGTCATGCGCTCGCTTGAGCCGGGCGAGGACTGGGGGTGGTGCTATGTGGATAAGGTGACGCTGTAGGGTGGGCGTGAGCGCTCACCCGGGCACGCGCAGCGCCACGATGGTCATGTCGTCGTGGGGGTCGGCGGGGCCGGTGAAGCCGGCGAGGGCGTCGCGCAGCTCGGCGACGGCGGCGAAGGCCGAGTCGAAGCGCAGGGCGGCGGCGGCGGCCTCCAGGCGCTCGAAGCCGAAGATCTGGCCCGCCTCGTCCATGGCCTCGACCACGCCGTCGCTCACCAGCAGCAGCAGGTCGCCCGGGGCCACCTCGGCGCAGACGTCGTGGTAGCCTAGGTCGCTGAGCCCGGTGCCGAGCGGCAGACCGACGGCCTCGACCCACTCGACCCGGCCGTCGGCGCGCCGCAAGAGCGGCGACACCCCGCCCGCGTTGGCGGCCCGCAGGCGGTTGTCCGCCAGCTCGACGCAGCAGAGGGCGCAGTTCTGGCGCGTGACCTGGGTGCTGCTCGCCAGGGCCCGGTCGATGGCGCCCAGCAGCGCGCCGGGCGAGGCGGCCCCCGCCGTGGCCGCCCGCAGCAGCGCGAGGCAGGTGCTGACCAGCATCGCGGCCGGCAGCCCCTTGCCCGACACATCGCCGACGCTTAGCCCCACGCGCCCGTCGCTGATGCGGGCGTAGGTGTAGAAGTCCCCGCCCACCTCGCGGGCCGGCTCGCTCCAGCAGGCCAGGTCGGGCGTGGGCCAGCGCGGGTAGGGCGGGGGGAGCAGGCTCTTCTGGATGCGGCGCGCCGTGGCGAGCTCGCTGCTGAGCCGCTCGCTCAGCTGCTCGGCCCGCACCCTGTTGGCGAAGCTCTCCCAGCGCTGGCGCGCCAGCGAGACCTGGATGAAGCCGAAGAGCGGCGGGCAGCCTATCAGGGCCAGGATGAAGGCCGCCACGCCTGGCGTGCCGAGGTGGCCGGCGAGCCATAGCGGCGCGACGTAGATGATCGTGAGCAGCGCTGTGTTGATGACGTACCACACCAGGGGCATAGGCAGAAGGGCCAGCATCGCCGGCGAGACGATAAAGGTCACGGCGTAGAGCCCCGCCGGGTCGCCGTTGACCACCAGCATCTCGGCGATCACGGCCATGCTCAGACTAAAGAGCAGGGTCCATAACAATGGCGTCCCCTGGCCTCTGACGCGCCCGTTTAGGCGCCAGCCTACCAGGCCGATCCCGATCAGGGAGATGCGCAGGGGCAGGAGCTGCCAGAAGTCCGCTCTGTAGAGCAGCCAGTCGGTGAGCGTGAAGAAGGTGAAGAACAGGGTGAACGCGGGATAGAACGAGGCCATCAGGTCGCCCATCGCGGCCTGGCTCTCTTGCTCGAAGCGCGCGCGCAGCGCCCCCTGGCCGGCGGGCACGGGCGAGCCCCAGCGCAGCAGGCGCGCGGCGAGCGTTAGCCGGGGTAGTGTCGGCGTGGGCATAGCGCTATTGTACACGCAT
>JAAXUL010000138.1 GCA_013336035.1 Chloroflexales bacterium | reverse complement strand
CGCATTCAAACCAGATGTATGACTGATGATGACTCGTTCCCATACATACTATCTCCAGGGTACGAGCAGCTGCTGGATCATTTCCGCGAGCGTGCGCAATCTCACGGGCTTGGTCAGATACGCGGTCGCCCCTGCCTCCAGACAACGCGCCTCGTCACCGGGCATCGCCAGGGCGGTCAGGGCAATGATCGGCGTCACCGCGTGGGCGGGCAGCGCCCGCAGACGGCGGATCGCCTCCAGGCCGTCCAGGCGCGGCATCTGGATGTCCATCAGGATCAGCTGTGGCTGGACCTCGTCGGCCCGGGCCAGGGCATCGTGTCCGTCCCTCGCGATGCATACCTCGTAGCCCCTGGCACGCAGGTAGTCGCTCAGTGCGTCGCTATTCGCCTCGTTGTCCTCGGCCAGCAGGATACGCCCGCGCACCGTGTCCACATCCATCTCGGGCTCAGGTGCTGCCGGGTGGGCGGTCAGGCTTGCTCCCTCCGAGGGCTCCGCTGGCGATGGTTCATGGTCGGGTAGGGTGATCGTGAAGCGGCTGCCCGTGCCCACCTCGCTCTCGACCGTCACGCTGCCGCCGTGCAGCTCGGCCAAGCGGCGCACCAGGGCCAGACCCAGCCCGGTGCCCTCGTGCTCACGGTCGAGCGACGCATCCACCTGGCTGAAAGGCTGAAAGAGTCGTCCGAGATCCTCGGGCGCGATTCCGATGCCCGTGTCATGCACGACAAACTGGGCAACACCTTCCGTCCTATCGACCGTGACGTCCAGCCCAACCGTCCCTCCGTCCGGGGTGAACTTCACCGCGTTGGAGAGCAGATTCACCAGCATCTGCTTCAGCCGGGTGGGGTCCACATCGAGGGTGGCCTCTTGGTCGTTGAGCTGGAGGCTCAGTCGCAGACCCTTCTTCAGGGCCTGCTCGTGGACAAACATCAGGCTCGCCTGACATAGCTCGTGCACCGATACCCGCCTGGTCTGGAGCTTGAGCTGCCCAGTCTCGACCTTGGCGAGGTCGAGGATGTCGTTGATCAGCGTAAGCAAGTGCTGCCCTGCGGCCACGACGGTGTCGATCACGTTGTGTTGGCGCGGCGTGAGGGAGTCGTAGATGGCGTCCTGCAGGCTCTCGCTATAGCCCAGGATGGCGTTGAGCGGCGTACGCAGCTCGTGGGACATATTCGCCAGGAACTCGTCTTTGGCCCGCGCCGCTCGCGCCAGCTCGGCGTTTGCACGCCGCAGCGTCTCTTCCGTCTGCCGCTCCCGCGTGATATCGTGAACCGAGACGAGGGAATGCCACTGCCCGTGAATAGTGAGCGCGAACGTTCGTACCTCGACCACCTGTACCTCACCGCTGGCGCGTTTGAACCCCACAACGGCTTCGGCAAATCCCGAGCCGTGTTTCAGCGCCGAGCCGACTTCTGCCGTGAGTTGCGCGAGTTGGGCAGGCGAAAGCAGCCCGAGGGTGTCAACCTGTTGTCCCCGCAAGTGTTCGATGGGGTAGCCCGCCAGCTGGGCAAACGCGCGATTGGCCCGCACAATCCGATTGTGCTGGTCAAACAGGGCCACTGCCGCCGGCGATTCTTCGAAGAGGAGCCGGTTCTGCGCCTCGCTCTCACGGAGGGCATCCTCTGCCTGCTTACGCTCGGTGTTATCGAACACCGTGGCGCGGCTGCTGACATAGGTGCCCTCGGCACTGTAGATGGCAGTTGCGTTGATCAGGACGGGAAATGTGCTGCCATCCTTGCGCAGCAGAACGCCGTCCAGGTCACTGAGTTGCCCACGCTTCTTAAAGGAGCGGAAGTTAGTCCCGAAGCTGGCACGGTATTCCGGGATAATGAGATCGCTGAACGCGTGACCGAGCACCTCCTCACGGGCGTAGCCGAGCCAGTCCAGCAGGGTCTGGTTGATGCGGGTGATGTGACCTTCCGCATCGAGTGAGTAGTAGCCGGTCGGGGCACGGTCGTAGAGATCCAGGACCTCAGCGGTGCGCGCCTGCACGCGCTCCTCGAGGGTGCGGTTCAGCTCTTGCAGCTCCTGCTGTGCGACCTTGAGTGCGGTGATATCAATCACCTGCGTCAGCACGTGCGGCTCGTTGTGGATCGACACCACCTCAGCGGAGAGGAGCACCGGGCGTTCCGCTCCCGAGGCCGTTCGCACCGTGGCCTCAAAGTTGGTAATACGCTGGTGGGCGTGCAGCTGCTGCAGCGCGTGTTGGCGCTGCTCAGGGTTCGTCCAGATGCCTAACTCAAGCGCGGTATGCCCAGTGATCGCCTCACGCGGGTAGCCGTACAAGGTCAGGCTGGCCGCGTTGACCTCAGTGAACTTGCTGTCGCTCAGGCGCATGATGCCCAGGGCGACGGGGCTGTACTCAAAGATCGTGGCGAAGCGCGCCTCGCTCTGGCGCAGCCGCAGCTCAGCCTCTTTACTCGCGGTAATGTCGCGGCTGATCACCACGGCGCCGGCGACGGCGCCGTCCGGGTCACGAACCGAGGCGAAGCTGTAGCTTCCCACCCAGGTCGCACCGGTGTCTTTGCGTCGCAGGATGTACTCGGCATTCGTAGCCGTCTCGCCTCGCAGTGCCAGGGACACCGCCCACTGCTCGACCGGTACGACCTCGCCTGTGAGCCGGGTGACCTCAAAGAGCGCAGGGAAAACATCAAGGGTCTCTGGGCACTCCTGCTTGCCCGGGAAACGGTGGAATACGGCGAAGGCCTCGTTGAACTCAATCAGCCGGCCTTTGGCATCGGTGATGAAAATGGCGTCGGTCATACTGTCCAGGGCCGCCTTGAGCGTGGTCATGCTCGCCTGGAGCGCCGCCTCTGTGCGCCGGCTCGCGGTGATATCCGTGAGCGTCACTCCGACGCCAGCGATCTCACCCTCTGGCCCGGGGACGGGAAAATAGCTGACCAGCCAGGTCCTGGGGTCATCATTGGTGGAAGGTCGCTTGTCCTGAAGCTCAAGGTTACTCACCGTCGTGCCAGTCGCCAGCACCTGGCGCAGCAGTGGCTCGATCCGCGGGGCCAGAGCCGGCACGATGGCCGCCACCGGCTGCCCGAGGTGTGCGGCGGGGCTGTAGCCGTTGAGAACGGCCAGCGCCGGGTTGACGAGCTGGTAGCGCAGATCTTGGTCGAGGTAACTCACTCCGGTCGGCAGGCTGGTGATCAGAGACTCGAGGCGCGCGTGGGCCTGCTGCGCTTTCTGTTCGGCCGCATGCACGTCCCGGTACAGCCGGGTGTTGGCCAGGGCAAGCCCTGCCCGGTCGGCGAGATCCTGGGCGAGAGTCAGATCGTCCTGGGTGAACGCCGGCTGCTCAGGCCCGTGGCGGATGAACACGAGACAGCCCACAGTCTGACCGTGCACCTGCAGGGGTACGATGATCTCACTGCGCAGGCGCACACGGTCGAGCACGGGCCAAAACTCCGGCGCCAGGGTCGCGCGTAACGCCTCCAGATCAAGCTCGGGGGTCAGGCGTGGCTGCCCACTCCGTACCACCAGCGCGGCCGGGTGCGGGTCGTCGATGTGGACCCGAGTACGGCTAAAGATTGCCCCCATCGCCTCCCGGGTAGCGGGATCCGAGTCGTATGCCGCAGCGACGGCGAGCCAGGGGTCATCGTCTGTGCGCAGTCGGACGAAGCTGCTGGACCCGAGCGCGTCGGCGGTACGTCGCGCGAGGTTGTCCAGCAGTGCCTTCTCATCCATACCGACAGCAGCGAATGCCGCAGAAGCATCGGCGAGGAGCCGTAGGCGGGAAGCCGCGTGTTCCAGTGCGGCCTCGTTCGCTTTGCGTGCGGTGATGTCCTCAATCGTGGTGTAGACCTGGTAGGGCGCGGTCGCTCCTGGATGGAAGAGGGGGGTGGCGTTGATGCTGAGCCAGCGCTGTGTGTCGCTGTCCGGGTTGCGCACCCCCATTACCTCGTCCCGAACGGCCACCCCGCTGCGCAGCGCGGCGGCGGCAGGGTGCAGGTCGCCCGGAAAGTCCGTCCCATCCTCACGGACGACGCTCCACGGCGGATGTAACGCTGAACGCCCCCTTAGCTGATCCAGGGAGAGCCTGAGGATGTGCTGCGCGGCAGGGTTGGCGTCAATGATCGACCCATCGGCGTCCAGATAGATCACGCCCTGGGCCATGGTCTCGAACAAGTGGCGGTAGCGCACATCGCTCTGCTGGAGCGCTGCCTCGGCCTGCCGAGGCTCAGTGACGTCGAGCACTGTGCCCACGAGCCTGTGCGCATTCCCGGCCTCATCATGCTCCACGTGATAGCCTGGGCGCAGGATACGGGTCGGGCCGCGCTCAGGGTTGGTGCGGAACTCGCGCTTCTGCGGGGGCACCCCCTGCGCAAAGGCTCCCATGGTCTGCGCGAGGAGCTCGCGGTCCTCGGGGTGGATCAGCGCCAGGTAGTCGTCGATGCTTGGCACTCCGTCGCTTGGCTCGACCCCGAACAGCGTGTACATAGATTGCGACCACCACCCCCCGCCAGTCTGAAGGTCGAAGCTCCAGCTCCCCAGGCCAGCCTCGGCCTCAGCGTGCTCCAGGCTCTGGAGCCGAGCGTGCAACGCACGTAGCTCCTCTGTCCGCTCGGCAAGGGCCTGCTGCAGGAGGGGAATTTCGGGGCTGGCTGGTACAGATGGTGATGACGCAGGATCGAGGCCTGGCCCCGGTATATGAGGCTCGTCGGGATCACGTAGCATACTCGTGCCAGTTGTCATGCCTGCTCTCTGGTGCTAGCGCTCGCTTGCTCTCGCAGGCTACGAGCTCGGTCAGGACCAGCGGCGGGGAGGCTCGCATGGACGTAGCCTCGCGCTGTGCCATTCCCTTCGGCTTCCTGGCTGTCGCCGAGCTGAAGCACCAGTGAGAGGAATGGTTCGACCAGATCCGGGTCGAAGTGGCGGCCACGCTCGGCGCGAAGATGGGCGGCCGCGCGCGCATAGTCCCAGGCTGTGCGATAGGGCCGGTCGTTGGTGAGCGCATCCCAGACATCAACCAGCGCGAAGATCCGCGCGCTTAGCGGGATGGCGTCGCCACCTAGCCCGCGCGGGTAGCCGCTGCCGTCCCACTTCTCGTGATGGCAGTAGGGAATATCGAGGGCGGGGGCCAGGAACTGGATCGGCCGCAGCATCGCCAGAGCCAGCTCAGGGTGCCGGCGCATCACCACCCACTCCTCATCGGTGAGCGGCCCAGGCTTGTGCAGGATCGCATCGGGCACCCCAAGCTTACCAATGTCGTGGAGCATCGCCCCGCGCCGGAGGTGTATCAGCGCCTCCCCCTCTATCCCCAGGCGCTGGGCCAGACCCACGGCCATGGCGGTAACGCGCTGCGAGTGACCCTCGGTCTCCTTGTCCCGCAGATCGAGGGCGCTCGACCAGCCAAGGAGAGTCATGTCGTAGGCCTCGGTGAGCTCCAGCGTCTGGCGGTGCGCTTGCTCGGCCATCGTGCGGGCCTGGGCCTCCCGCTGCTCACGTTCCTGAAGGAGCAGCCGGTAGCGATTGAGACGAGTCACCGTCTGCACCCGTGTCCGTAGCTCCAGGCCGTCGACAGGCTTCGTCAAAAACTCGTCGGCACCGGCGGCCAGGCCGCGCAGCCGCGAGTCCCGGTCGTCGAGCGCGGTGATCATGATGATCGGCACCGCCTCGGTGCGCGGGTCGCGCCGCAACTGCTCGCAGATCGTGTAGCCATCGATACCGGGGAGCATGACGTCGAGCAGAACCAGGTCGGGGTAGAGCGTGGGGAGCTGGGCGAAGAGCTCCTGGCTGCTCGCGGCAAAGGCGAGCTGGTAGCCCTGAACGCTCAGAATGTCCGCCAGGATCTCGCGCGCGTCCGGGTCATCATCCACCACAATGATCGTATGCGCCGGATCATGGTTACTCATGCCGTCTCCTCTTGATGGGCAGACCGCCCCTGTGCCATAGCGTCGATCAGCGCGCGTGGGCGGATCGGTCGCGTGAGATAGAGATCAGCGCCAGCGGTGTGCGCCCGCCTGCGACCCTCCGGCAACGCCAGCCCCGTCACGGCCACCAGCACGAGCTTTGTCCCGGCGCGCGCGCGCAGTCGTTGCAGCACCGTCAGCCCATCCAGCACCGGCAGCTGCACATCGATCACTGCGATGGTCGGTTGGGCTGTCTCCGCCAGCGCTAACGCCTCTGGCCCGCTCTGCGCCAGCAGCACCTGACAGCCCTGCTGCTCCAGGTAGGCCGCGAGACGCGCGCCCTGCTCCGGGTGGCCCTCGGCCAGCAACACCAGCGGCCCGCTGTCGCCCCACGGTGCCGGGGCCTCCGCGCCGGTCGCGCCGGCCGGGTCAGCCTCCCAGGGTAGTCGGACCCAGAAGCGGCTGCCGACCCCGACGGTACTTTCCACCCCCACGCTTCCCCCGTGCAGCGCTGTCATCCGCGCGACCAGGCTCAGACCGAGGCCAGTCCCGCCGTACTGACGGGTCAAGCTGCCGTCGCCCTGTACAAAGGGTTGGAAGAGGCGCTCAAGATCCGCCTGGGCGATGCCGATGCCGGTGTCCCAGACGGTGAAGGTCAGGTGGCCCTGGGCCGCATCCCTCACCACCTCCAACCCGAGCTGGCCCTGGGCCGGCGTGAACTTGACCGCGTTGGCGAGCAGCTTGACCAGGATCTGCGTGAGCCGTTGCGCATCGACGCGCAGGCTGGATACGGCAGGGTCGAGCTGTATACTGAGGGAGATCTGCTTCGTGTGCGCTGCCGGCGTGAGGATACGCAGCGCCGCCTGGCAGAGCGGGGCGACCTGGACTGAGGCATAGTGTAGCTCAAGCTTGCCAGCCTCAAGCTTCGCGAGGTCGAGGATGTCGTCGATCAGCGTGCGCAGGTGCTGCCCGCTCTCGACAATCGAGCGCAGCATGCGCTGTTGATCCTCGGAGAGGAGGCCGTGAATGCCCGCATGCAGTACCCCGGCCCGGCCAAGGATGGTATTGAGCGGAGTGCGCAGCTCGTGGCTCATATTGGCGAGGAACTCATCTTTGAGGCGCGCTGCCTGAACGAGGGCAGCATTGACCTGGCTGAGCTCCCGATTAGCGTGGCGCAGCTGATCGTACAACCGCATCTTCTGGGCAGCGAGCCCGGCCAGCCCACCGATCGTGCCCAGGAGCTGAAGCTCATGCGGCTGGATGGGGCACGACCCTGGCATCCCCAGCACCACGACCCCAAGGAGTTGGCCGGTGGCAATGATCGGGGTGGCCATCGCCACGGCGACGTCTCCTGAGCGCAGGTCGTCGTGCTGCTCCGCGTCAATCGGGATGACCGTGGCACATTCCTGACAGCTCGCCCGCACGTGCTCAGCGATCTGGCGCGCGATCAGGGCACAGCCTGGGCTGTCAGCACGCGCCGCACCGACCTGTTTCGCTGCCAGGGCCAACTCGGTCGTCTCGGGGTCGAGCAGAAAGACGCAGCCGATTCGCGCCGTAAATAGCTCAAGGGTGTGCCGCAGGATCACGTCCAGGGTATCAGTGAGCCGATCTGTGGTCAGGATCTGTGCGGCGATCGCATGCAGCGTGAGCAGCTCCGTGTAGCGCTGGCGCACCTCGGTCAGCTCAGTCAGGTCCTCGATCGTCACTAGTGCCCCCGTAGCGGTCCAGGCCGTTGGCCCCTCGAGCGGTGTCATGACCACCCGCAGCAGCATCGTTCTGGTGCCCAGGGTCAGCTCCTGGAGCTGGCCTCCGGGGGAGGGGCCACCAGCCAGCGCGATGCGGGCCTGCTCGAGGAGCAAGGGGTCCGCAAACCAGTCCGTAATCCGGCGCCCGTGCAGCTCAGTATCGGCGGTCTGGAAAAGCTGTGCCGCTGCGTGGTTGGCCGAGAGCACGCGCAGGTCAGGGTCGATGAGCAGCAGCGCGGAAGGGACACTTTCCAACACCGTGCGGCTGAACAGCTTCTCCGAGCGCTCGCGTGTCAAGGCTAGCGTGATCGCTGTACGCATCTCCTCGAAGGCGTCCGTAAGCGCGGCGAGTTCACTGCTCTTGGCCCTGGGCAGCGCCACCTCGATCTTGCCCGCGCCGAATGCGCGCGCCGCGCTGGTGATCTGGTCGAGGGGCCGGGTCAGGTGCCGTGCGGCCATGACCGAGGCGAAGCTCGCAAGGAGCACATTCAGGCCGAAGGCGCCCAGCACGAGACGGTAGGAGTCACCAGGCGCGAGCACGTCCGGCCTCTGTGCCACGATAGCGAGCCCGGTCAGCGCGACCGGGAGCATACCAAAGGCCATGCTCGACAGGAAGATCCGGACGGGGAGCGATAGGCCCACATGGCGCAGAGAGCGGAGCACGGGCGACCTCATATCCTATGTGCCCCAGCATCAGGCTGCGGCTGCGAGGGTAAGGGGATGGTTCAGCATGGGCAGCTCGCGGGAGGTGCCCTATACTCGCTATCCTTCGGTCGTGAGCGACGGGAGATAGACCCAGAAGGTGCTCCCCTGGTCTGGGTCACTCCGCACGGCAACACGCCCGGCATGCAGGTGAACGAGCTCACGCACAATCGAGAGCCCCAGGCCAACCCCGGCGACCTGCCGCTCCGGATCGGCCCGGTAGAAGCGGTCGAAAATGAAGGGCAGGTGCTTGGGGGCGATCCCGATCCCCATGTCACTGATACTCACACGGGCGCAGGGCAGCGGTGGACGCCCCTCCTCGGCCCAAAGCGGGTCTGGAGCTACCAGGGTGGTGCAGGCGCAGCGGATGACGCCGCCCTCCGGGGTGTACTTGATCGCGTTGCTGAGCAGATTGCGGATGATCAGGCGCAGCTGGACCCGGTCGCCTGGCACCAGCGTCGGTGCCGCAGCGTCGACCTCTACGCGCAGCCCACGCTCCAGGAGCAGCGGCTGCTGCTGCGTGACCTCAGCTGCCACGAGACTGGCGAGATCACACTCGCGCCGCGGCGCTGGCGCCAGCCCCTGCCCGGCCTCGATCCGCGACAGCTCGAGCACGCTGGTGACCAGCTCGTTCAGTGCGCGGACCTGCGCGCGGATCTCGCGGATCAGCTGGCGGCGCTGTGGATCACCGAGCTGAGGGTAGAGCGTGTCGAGGTTGCCGCTGTGTAGCGCGATCACGGAGAGTGGCGTCCGCAGCTCATGTGACACGTTGGAGATAAACTGATCTTTCAGATGTTCGGCCGCCTTCAGCGGCGTAATATCGCGCAGCACGCTGACAAAGCCGGTGAGGGGTTGAGGAGCGGCAGGGTCGCGCAGAGGGGCCACGCTCAGCGCAACCGCGAGCGGCCGACCATCGCTGCGGCGGCCGATAGCCTCGGCGTGGAGCACCTCGTGTCGCTCGGGTGCTGCGGTGAGCTGGGCAACGAGCGCGGTTGTGCCGAAGTCCGGCTGGAGGGTGGCCCACGGCTGGCCCACCAGTGCCTCGGGGTGCTCATACAATGCTACAGCGGCCGGGTTCACATAGGTGATCACGCCCGCGCTATCCGTCACGACGACCGCCTCACCGAGGGCCTCGAGGATGGCACGCGTGCGGTCACGCTCGGCACGCAGCTCGTCTGTGCGGTCAGCGACCATCGCCTCGAGCTGCACGACCAGCTGTTCGAGGCGGTTGGCCAGGGTCATGCGCTCGAGGGCCTGGCCCACGGCGTGGGCAATGCTGTGAACGAAGCGCTGGACGCCCGGCTCGAGCGCACGTGTGCCACAGTGCAGCTCCAGCGCCCCGACGTGCTGCCCGCCGACCAGAATGGGGATCGGCTGCACGATCGCCGCAGCTGCGGGCGCCAGGGTGTCATAGTGTCCCTCCAGTGACTCGCCGGCGCCATCGCCCAACACCACCCGTGCGACAACAGGCAGCGCAAAGACCTGCCCTATCAAGGCGCAGGCCTCCTGGAGCAGGCTGGCCCGCGTGGCCGCGTTGGCAGTCGCGGCGCTGATGATAAAGCGCTGCAGTGCGACCAGCTCGCGCTCACGCAACTGGAGGGCTGCCTCGCTGCGCTCGCGTGCCACACGCTCCTCCCACAGCCGGCGATAGCGATTCAGGTCAATGATCGTCCGCACCCGGATCTGGATCTCAAGTGGGTCAAAGGGCTTGGGAATAAAGTCGTCGGCGCCGAGCTGGAGGCCTCGTAGCCGGGCCTCGGGGTCATCAAGCGCGGTGATCATCATGATCGGCAGCTGGCGTAGTACGGGATGGGAGCGGATGAACGTGCACACGGTGAAGCCGTCGGCGTGCGGCATCATCACGTCGAGCAGCAGCAGATCGGGATGATGGTACTCGGCCAGCTGCATCGCCATGCGGCCGTCCTCTGCGATGAGGATGGTGTAGCCGAAGCCACCTAACACATCACAGAGGATCTCGCGGCTGGACTCGTCGTCGTCGGCGATGAGGATGAGCCCGTGCTCAAGGGTGACAGGTGCGGTCATCACGGTTGGCCCTCGCGCGGCAGCGCGCCGCTCTTTCCAGGAGCGATGAGAGTCCTGGTGCAGTCACTGTAGCAGCGCACGGCCTGAGCGTGGGTGCAAGCTGCGTGAAAGCTGCGTGAACATGCCGCTCCATGCGGGCGGCGCATGCTAGGCGGGCGGGATGAGCCGATAGCCGACGCTGCGCACATTCTCGATACAGCCCATTTCGCCCGCGCTGTAGCCTAGCTTGCGGCGGAGCAGGCGCATCAGAGGGCGGAGCAGTAACGCGGCTTCGCCATCGTTGGTCTCCAGCCCGTGGCTGACGCGCACCAGTTCGCGGAGGGGCACGGCGGCTGACGGCCGGTGCATCAAATACTCCAGCACCGTGAACTCGCGCGCCGAGAGGTCGAGCTGACGCTGGTTGAGCCAGGCGCGGCGCTGGCGTGGGGAGAGCCGCAGCGCCCCGAGCTGAAGCTCCTCAGAATCACGCTCGGGCACAAGGCCTCCTGAGCGCCTGGATGAGAGCTCGGTCGCACTGGCGATCTGGGCAGCCCGGCGCAGCCGCCCGGCGACGACGGCCAGGAGGTCCTCCGGCTCGACGGGCTTGACCAGGTAATCGTCGGCGCCTAGCTCCTTGCCATAGCGGATATCACTGTCGATCCCGCGGGCGGTGAGAAAGACAAAGGGGATGGCCACGAAGTCAGGCTCGGCCCGGACGCGCTCGTAGAGCTGATAGCCGTTCATGCGGGGCATGCCAATGTCGGCAAGGAAAGGATCAGCTGCACCGGGTGGGCACGCAGGAGCTGGAGCGCCTCGGCGCCATCCGGTGCCGTGAGCACGTGATAGCCCGCGGCGGCCAGCGTAAGGGTGAGGCCATCGCGAATCTCGGCCTGATCATCGACTACTAGAATACGCGTCTCGTGAAGCATCGTCGTATGTCAACTCGCATCTATAGCTTGCCGTGGGCCAAGACTGTGCGCTCGTATGATACGGGATCCGCTTTCGACTCCGCGACCATTCACGAAACTTCCAGTCAATCACCACGCTTCAAACTGCCAATATACTACATTGTGTCGTAGAGTTTACGATGTGCTGTAGTAGAGAAGGATTGCGGCCCCAGATTACCAAGATAAGGAGATGGCTAGCGGAGCCATGCGCACGTGACAGTCATGAACCGCTAGCTCATCAAGACCCTCCCACCGCCAACGCTCCTGCTTCATCCTCCGCTTCCTAGCCTAAGGACGTACCGGCGTGGACTGCTCAGAGCTTGAACTTGCTATCTTCCGCCACAATGGCACCTACGCGGTCGACGCCCGGTTCCGCGCCGACCCGGGCAGCACCGATCTGGTGCTCGCGCGCATGGTTCCCATTACCTTTGATCTCAGCACGCTCCTCGCCGCCGCCCTCGATAGCAATGCCTACGGCAGCCTCCTGACAGGGATGCTGTTCGCGGCGCCACGCCTCCTGGGAGCATGGCAGCATGCGCGCAGCTACACCGCCTACCTGGCCATCCCACTGCGCCTGCGCCTTCGGCTGGACCAGGAAGCGCCTGAGCTGCATGGGCTTCACTGGGAAATGCTCCAGGACCCGCAGAGCGGCCAGTTCATCTGCCTCGACGAGCGCGTGTAGTTCAGCCGCGTCGTCGATCACGACGCATGTGCCCCGGTGCAGGTCCCCAGCCGCGCACAGCTCCGGGGCTTGATTGTTGTGGCCAATCCCGGGGATCTGGATCGCTACAACCTGCCCCCCATCGACGTCGAGGCCCAGATAAGCCAGGTGAGGGGCGCGCTCAGCGCCTTCGACCTGACCATCCTCGACGGGCGCGAGGGGCGACCGCACGCGACCCCGGCCACCCTGATAGAGCATCTGGCCCAGGGCTATCATGTGATCTACATCATCTGTGTACAGGCCGGTGTAGAATTGACCCAGATCGCCGACGGAGAATTGACCCACCCCTGAAACGGCCTAGACTCTCGCTAGTGCATCACTAGCAGAGAGGGGCCGATGCTCAGGAGTCAGAGCGTGAA
>JAAXUL010000757.1 GCA_013336035.1 Chloroflexales bacterium | reverse complement strand
CCGACTACCATGGCTACGGCTCGCCCGCCTACGCCTCCGGCGTGAGGGCGAAGGCCTTCACCGGCGCGTATACGTCTAGCCAGTAGAGCCGCCCGTTCCAGCCGTCAGTGGCGGTGGCATAGACGTACAGCTCCTCGGCCAGGGCAGCCTGGTCGCAGCCGGGGCCGAGGAGCTGGCTCACCGGCGCGTGGCGTGTGTAGGTGTAGGCGCCGAGGTTGTAGCGGTTCACCGGGTCGATCACTACGCTCGTGGCGGGGTCGACGGGGTCCACGATGGCCGTGCCCGCCATCGCCTGGGCTACCTCGATCCGGCCGCTGCTGCCACGGCTGAGGGCGAAGTAGAAGGCGGCGTGGTTGTGGTGGTGCCCGGCCCGGAACGCAACGGTCGCCGACGCGCTCGCGGGGTATTCGATGAAGCCGCACGGGCCGGCGGCGGCGGCGCCCACCTCTACCTCCAGGATCTCGCCCACCAGCGGGTTGTTGTCAATGTGCAGCGTGGTGGTAAAGCCCATGAGGCTGCCGCCGACCACATAGCGGTTGACAAGCCCAATGTTGTGCCAGTCATCCCAGGCGGCCGTGGCCATATTCTGCACCTGGATGTCAATCCCGGCATCGCTCAGGTTGACCCGGCTCCCATCGGCGCGGAACAGCTCCAGCTTCAGCTCGTAGTCGCCCGACTTGTCGCTGATCGGGTTGCCCTCGGCGTCAGTGGTCGCTGTGGAAGGCAGCGCCGTGGTATCGAAGAGGGCGGTCGCAAAGCCGTTCAGCGTCCAGTCGTCCCACGCGCCGCCGCTCGCGCCATCCGCCAGCCAGGGCTGCTCGGGCGGAATGCGGAACTTGCCGTTGGCCGAATCGACCTCAAACTGGTAGAGCTTCGAGACCGAGTTGGCGGGCGGGAAGTCGGCGCGGTAGCGGCGGCCGAAGGGCGTCGTCAGCGGCAGCCAGCCCAGATCGGGGTCGGCGGAGATGCCAGCGGGCCGGTAGGACCAGAGGTAGTGGCTCACCCCCGCCGCGGCCAAGGGGTCGCTGGCGAAGTCGGCCCAGAGGCCGAGCAGCCCGCCGAAGGGCCGCCGCGGCACCGTGACGCTGTTGATGCTGATGCCAGGCGCGTAGCCGTCCCCGTCGATCGACTCGACGGCCACCTGGGTGCCGATGCCATAGACTGATACGAGCGGCCCGAGCGGGCGCGGGCGGCAGCCCACCCGGCTGTCGCTGACCCGGATCGTCACCTCGCTGCCGCAGGCATAGTTCCAGTAGACGTTGCAGTGCAGAGGTGGCCGGTAGACCGTGGTCCAGACACCATTGATCAGGTACTCGACCCAGAAGTAGAGATCGGGCTTGTCGCCCCGGCAGGGGTAGGTGATGAAGGTATCGAAGCGGCCCTGATCGTCAGTCTCCAGCACCCGGATCTCTTCACAGGTGAGCCATGGCCAGAACCAGGGCCAGAGGCAGAGCAGCGGCCAGATGAGCTGCACATTGTCGATGAGAGTGGCGCGCACAATCTGTGCCGCCGGCGCGCCCAGGCCTATGCGCAGCTCTAGCGGCAACTCAATGGCGGCCCGCTCCTTTGGCGGAAGCGGCTGCGGATTCAGCTGTACCTCGGCGTGGCTCAGTAGCGCCGAGCGGGGCGCGGCTACCTGCTCGAACACCTGTCCGCCGAGCGCATCCTGGAGGATATCCGCGATCTGTACCCGCTCCGGCGGTGGGTCGGGCCGTGGGATCGGCGGCACGAATGGGCGCTCCAGCAGGGGCAGCAGCTCGTCGCGCAGGCGGAAGATAATCTCATCGGGGAGCCGCGCGATCAGAATGGGCAGACGATCCACCTCGCAGATATGGACTCGGGCGTGGCAGACGGGGATCTCTAGCGTGAGGCCGAGGAGCCGGATCGGGCGCACCACCTGCCCTCGCACCCGGCAGAAGCACAGGAGCCAGCGGCCAGCGATCTGCGCCGGGATGGGCAGCAACTCCTGCAGCTTCTGCCGCGGGTTGTATGCCCACACTGGCTCGTAGGCGCCCCGCTTGCGTAGCTCGGCCAGGGTCGGCTGCCGCTCCTCCGCCAGGACCGGGGCGATGAGCAGGCGCGGCTGCGCACCCTCCCAGTCGCCGAACTCAAGGGTGGTGCGTCCCTCCTTCACAGTGGCGCGGTCAATCAAGCGGCCATAGCGATCAAAGCTATAGGCCGCCAGGTCGAGCGGCTGCTCAGGCTGCTCCTCGAATGGAATAGAAAACTCCAGCTTCATGGCGGATCCCTTCTGCCAGTGGGGTGGTGGGTTAGCTCATATCGCGGGGTATAGTGGGGGGGAAGTAACCCGTAGGTGGTTCAGTGAACGACCGCTGGCGAAGAATCCGGGTAGAAAAGCGGTAAATGGGGATAGTGATTCAGCTCCTCGAGCGTGCGCAGCTTCAGGCTATTGAAGAGCGCGTACCGGGTGTTCAGCGATACCGAGGCGCTGCTCGCCGGACTACAATAGCGATAGCAAGTATGATCGGGACTGCTCTGGGAGAAGATATGGAGGCGCTATGGCGCAGATTATTACGATCGGCGAGATCCTGGCCGAGGTCATGGCGAAGGAGGTCGGCCAGCAGTTTGACGCGACGGGGACCTTCATCGGCCCATTCCCGAGCGGCGCGCCGGCTATCTTCGTGGATCAGGCCGCAAAATGCGGTGCCACGACGATGATCATCTCGGCCGTGGGCGACGACGGGTTCGGCGCGATCAACCTGCGCCGGCTCCAGGCCAGCGGCGTAGATATCTCAAGGGTGCGCGTGCTTGCCGATGCGACGACTGGCGTCGCCTTCGTCACGTATCAACAGGATGGCTCGCGCGACTTTCTGTTCCACATCGCCAACGCGGCCTGCGGCCGCATCGACGAGCAGTTTGTCGAGGAAGCGGATTTTCGCGACTGCAACTACTTTCACGTGATGGGCTCATCGCTGTATAGCGAGGGAATGTACCGGAGCATTGCCCGAGGGTTGGAGTACGCCCGCCGGCACGGCAGCGCCATTAGCTTCGACCCGAATGTGCGGAAAGAGATACAGCGCGATGAGACGACGCGGCGCCGCCTGGTGGAAATTCTAGCGCTGGCGCAGGTCGTCCTCGCGGGAGAGCACGAGCTGTTCTACCTCACCGGCGAGGCGGACGAGACCGCCGCTGTCGCGGAGCTGCTTGCTGGCAGCGCACAGATTGTCGTCATTAAGCGCGGGGCGCGCGGGGCCACGCTATACACGGGCGGGCGGGTGATCCACAGCGGCGTGGCACCCGTAGAGGAGGTAGATCCCACCGGAGCAGGCGACTGCTTCGCGGGGACGTTTATTTCCTGTCTCAATCACAGGCTCCCAGCCAGCGAGGCGTTCCAGCTGGCCGCAATCGCCGGGGCCAGGGCCGTCACACAAAAAGGCCCGATGGAAGGCAACACAACGCTGCAAGAGCTACGGGAAGTGCTGGCAGCCACGAGCCGCTAGCGGCATCGCTATAAGGGCAACCGCTGCGCTGATCGCGCGAGCCGACGGCGTGGCTTTGCGGTCGCGCCGTCGTTTGACACCTTCACCTGACCATGCTATAGTCAAAAACGGTTTACACACCATTCCCCACCCTGCGTTTCCACACAGCCCGTACATCCTCGACATCTCGCGCGTTTTGAGCTCAATGCCACCAATGGAGGTTGCATATGATCTCGACGGGGGAGTTGCAGTCGATCCGTGCTCGTGCTCGGCAGTATCTCGACCGGGCGGGAATCGCGCTTGCGCCGCGCGAGGCTGAGGCGATCGAGGTCGCCGATTTTGGTCTCAGCGACGTCGAGCGCACCGGCCTGCAGCTTGTCGTCTACATCAACACCGAGCGCTGCTGCGCCAAAGAGCTGGTGCTGTTCCCGCGCCAGACATGCCCCGAGCACCGGCACCCGCCGATCGGCGACGATCCTGGCAAGGAAGAGACCTTCCGCTGCCGCTGGGGCACGGTCTACCTGTATGTGGAGGGTGAGCCGGCCGCGCAGCCGGCCGCGCGCCCACCCGCGGGCCGCGAGCGGACCTACACAGTGTGGTACGAGATCGTGCTGCGGCCCGGCGAGCAGTACACGATCTGGCCCAATACAAAGCACTGGTTCCAGGCGGGGGACGAGGGCGCAGTTATCTCGGAGTTCTCCACCCGCAGCCGCGACGAGTACGATATCTTCACCGACAGCGCGATCCAGCGGGCAACCGTCGTGGCCGACTAAGCGGTTCGGCGGGGCCGCCGCGCCGCTCTCCGGCGCCGGCTCAAAGCGGCTGGGCAGAGTCGCCCGCCGCAGTTTGCGCTAACAAGGAGGAGGCAATGGGATCACGGTCGATTCTGCTTTCGCTGCTCGTCTGCCTGGCGCTCATCTTCACGGCTGAATTTTAGCAGGAGGAGCCCAAGACCTGTCTCAGCCAGAAAGAGGCGG
>JAAXUL010001553.1 GCA_013336035.1 Chloroflexales bacterium | reverse complement strand
CACCCTGGGCCCGGTGCTGCACCGCCTCTTCCAGCACGCGCTCACGGCGGGCAAGCGCGTCCGCAGCGAGACGGCCCTGGGCCAGGGTGCGGCCAGCGTCTCTCAGGCCGGCGTCGAGCTGGCCCGTCGCCGCCTCGGCCAGCTGGCCGGTCGCTCGGTGCTGCTCGTCGGCGGCGGCGAGGTGAGCGAGCTGGCAGCCCAGAACCTGCTGGCCAACGGCGCCGACACGCTGATGATCGTCAACCGCACGATGGCCCGCGCCCGCGAGCTGGCCGAGCGCTACGGCGCGTCGGCCTATGGCTTCGACGACCTGCCGGCCTGTCTGGCCAAGGCCGACATTGTGATCAGCTCGACCGCCGCGCCCGTGCCGATTATCTACCGCGAGCACGTGGCGACCGCGATGGCTGAGAAGACCCGCAGCCACGTGCTGGGCGGCAAGAACGGCGATCCGGCCATGCTGCTGATCGACCTGGCGGTGCCGCGCGACTTTGCGAATGACGTCGCCAACGTGCCCGGCGCGCACCTCTGCACGGTCGATGACCTGCAGGAGGTCGTGCGAGCCACCCTCGGCCAGCGGGCCAACGCCGCCACCGCCGCCGAGACGATCACCTACGAGGAGGTCGCCGCTTTCCAGGCCTGGTGCCAGACCCAGGACGCGGTGCCCGCCCTGACGCTGCTGCGCGAGCGGGCCGAGGCTCTGCGTAACGCTGAGCTCGAGCGGGCCCTGCGCCGCCTCTCTGACCTCTCGCCCGAGCAGCGCAATGTCGTCGAGGGTCTGACCCGTAGTATTGTCAACAAGATCTTGCACCCGCCCACCCGTCGTCTGCGCGACGCCGCGGCCCAGGGCGATGGCCAGCGCTATGCCGCGATGGTCACGGATCTGTTTAATCTGGAGTCGATCTAATGTCCAAGCTCATCCTCGGCACGCGCGGCTCGAAGCTTGCCCTGACCCAGTCGGAGATGATCGCGGCGCAGCTGCGGGCCCTGCATGCGGGGCTCGAGGTCGAGCTGCGTATCATCAGCACGAAGGGCGACCGGATTCTTGACGTCGCCCTCTCGGCTGTCGGCGACAAGGGCCTGTTTGTGAAAGAGCTGGAGCAGGCGCTCCTCGACAACGAGGTTGACTTCTGCGTCCACAGCTCGAAGGACCTGCCGTCGCTCGTCCCCGACGGCCTGGCCCTCGCGGCCTTCCCCGAGCGGGCCGACCCCCGCGATGTGATCGTCACCCCGCTGCGCGCGGGCGAGGCCAGCGGGCTCGATGGCCTGCGCCAGGGCGCCGTGGTCGGCACCAGCTCGCTGCGGCGCGGCTGCCAGCTGCGGGCGCTCAGGCCCGACCTGGACCTGCAGGATGTGCGCGGCAATGTCGATACGCGCCTGCGCAAGCTCGCCGAGGGGCAGTACGAGGCCCTGGTGCTGGCCTCGGCCGGCATCGTGCGCCTGGGCCTTGTCGGCCCCGACGGGCGCGTCACCAGCGATGGGGCCGAGTTCATCGCCTGGCCCATCCCCGCCGAGCAGATGCTGCCCGCCGTGACCCAGGGCACCCTGGCGATCGAGTGCCGCGCCGACGACGCTAGGACCCTGGCCCTGATCGCGCCGCGCGACCACGCCGCCAGCCGCGCCGCCGCCCTGGCCGAGCGCGCCTTCCTGCGCCGCCTCGAGGGCGGCTGCCAGGTGCCGATCGGCGCCTACGCCGTGCTCGACGGTGATGTGCTGACCCTGCGCGG
>JAAXUL010000756.1 GCA_013336035.1 Chloroflexales bacterium | reverse complement strand
GGGGCCCCACGAGAGACTCACCTATGACCTCTGCCACACCGTCCGTCCGGCCCGCCGTCGCGCTGGCCCGCGCCGCCCTGGCGGCGGGCGTGCTCACCCTGCTCGTGGCCGGCCTGTGGGCCGGGCTGCTCAGATTGGGCTGGCCCCTGCCCACCCCGCAGGCGTCGCTGGCAGCTCTGCACGGCCCGCTGATCGTCTGCGGCCTGCTCGGCACTGTGATCGGCCTGGAGCGGGCCGTGGCCCTCGGGAGGCTCTGGGCCTTCATCGGCCCGCTGCTCACCCTGGCCGGCGGCCTGGCCCTGCTGGCCGGGCTGTCCGTCAGTCTCGCGGCCCTGCTGATGGTCGGCGGCAGCCTGGGGCTGCTCACAGTCTTCGCCGTGGTGCTCCGACGCCAGCCGGCCCGCTTCATCGTCACGATGGCCCTGGGAGCAGGGGCCTGGCTGGGTGGGAACCTGCTCTGGCTGGCCGGGCGGCCGTTCGCCTTGGTGGCCCTCTGGTGGGCCGGCTTCCTGATCTTGACCATCGTGGGCGAGCGCCTGGAGCTCGGGCGGCTCAGGCAGCTCCCGCCGCGGGCGCTGTGGGCCTTCACCCTCGGGGTGGGCGCGCTGCTGGCGGCGCTCTTCCTCGCCCTGGCGAGCCTGGACCTGGGCGTGCGGCTGGCGGGGCTGAGCTTTTTGGGGCTGGGGCTCTGGCTGCTGACCTACGACATCGCGCGCCGCACCATGCGCCGACCGGGCATCCCGCGCTTCAGCGCCGTCTGCATCCTCTCGGGCAGCCTCTGGCTGGCGGTGGGTGGCGTGATTGCCATCGCCGCGGGCGCGGTCTACGCCGGCCCAATGTACGACGCCCTGCTGCACACGGTGTTCGTCGGCTTCGTCTTCGCGATGATCTTCGGCCACGCCCCGATCATCGTGCCGGCCCTGCTGAAGCTGCCCGTCGCCTTCAGCCGCTTGAGCTACCTGCCCCTCGCCCTACTGCACCTCTCGCTCGTCGTGCGTCTGGCCGGCGACCTGGCGGGCCTGGCGGAGGTGCGGCGCTGGGGCGGCATGCTCAACGCCGTGGCCGTCCTGCTCTTTCTGCTGCTCACGGCGGCGAGTGTCCTGCGCGCCCGCGCCAGGGCGGGCGCGCAGGGCCCGCTGAACCAGGCAGGAGCCGCCCGCGCCGGGGCGAAACCCGGTCGTTGAGCTCTCGTGACCGCGCCCACCGCCGCGTCGGCGTCGGCCACCGCGAAGTAGGTGATCCACTGCGGGGGAAACGCCCCCCACGAGGGGTCGATCTGCATCACGCCGCAGAGTATCTCGTCGCCATGCTTGAGCGCGTAGTACTCCGGGCCTCCCGGCATCGGGTCCACAGTGGCACTTAGGAGCGAGATGCGGAAACCTTGACTCTTCTTATTGCGGATCTATACTAATATCCGATGCCGGAAGCACAGGTGTGGCGATTGGAGAAAGGCCCTGTGCCTTGAGTAATGATGATCAGATCGCCGCGCAGCTTCGTCTGCTCACAGAGGAGCTGTCCGCCCGGCGGGCCGATCTGGCTGAGCATGAGCGGCGGCTCGAAGAGTTCCTGACCGTGCTCAGCAATATGGCCGCCCTTGACTTTACCATGAAGGCCACGGTCGGCGCGAGCGGCACCACAATCGACACCGTGGCCATTGGGATCAATCTGCTCAGCGAAGAGCTGGCGGCCTCGATGGTCTCGCGTACCTACGTCGATAATATTCTCGAGTCGATGCTCGATGCTCTGGTGGTCACGGATCAGCGCGGGGCGATCACAACTGTCAATCGGGCAGCTGCGCAGCTCTTCGGCTATGCCAGAGAAGATCTGCTCGGGCGGCCGATCGCCGCGCTTTTTACGCATGCGGAGGCCATCGAGCGCGTGCTTGACCTGCTGCGGAGCGGGACCGAGTCCGCTATCGCCGAGACGATCTGCCGCACGGGCGATGGCCGCACCTTCCCGGCCTCGGTCTCCGCCTCGGCCATGCAGCGCTCCAGCTATGAGCCCCAGGGGAGCGTCTGCACCATACGCGACCTGACGGAGCGCCGGCAGGCCGAGGAGGCGCTACGTCGCAGCATCGCGCAGGAGGAGACGATCCGGGCCCAGGATCTGGCGCTGCTCGAGCTGTCCACGCCCCTGATCCCGATCAGCGACCATGTCGTCGTGATGCCACTGATCGGGTCCATCGATACGCGGCGGGCGCAGCTGATGATCGAGACGCTCTTGCAGGGTATCTCTAGCACCGGTGCGCGGATCGCGATCCTCGACATCACTGGGGTGCCGCTCGTGGACACACAGGTCGCCAACACCTTCATTCACGCCGCCCAGGCAGTCCAGCTGCTGGGCGCCAAGGTGATGCTCACCGGGATCCGCCCCGAGGTTGCCCAGACGCTGATCGGGCTCGGCATCGATCTGAGCAGCATCATGACCTGCAGCACACTCCAGAGCGGCATCGCCGCCGTGCTGAGGCATCGCTAAGTACCGCTTTCTGGACATCCGCGCGTCACGGCCGGCAAAGGATCTGCGGAAGGCGGTACGAGTAGGAAGCCGTCATATGGAAGATGAGCTGGTCACGCGAAGCGCGCGCCTCCGCCTGGAAGAGGACGGTATCGTGCGCGCGACAGTCTTGCCGGGTGTAGCTCAGTCGCTGGCCGAGGCGCAGGAGAACTTCGCGGCCCAGATCAGGCTGACCCAGGGCCAGCGGCACGCGCTCCTGGTGGATATACGCGCGGGCCAGTCCCAGGACCGTGAGGCGCGCGAGTTCTATACGCGGTCGGAGGCCGCGAGGGTGATCCGCGCTGTGGCGATCCTGGTCGAATCGCCGATGAGCCGCCTGATCGGCAACTTTTTTCTCGGCTTCAACAAGCCGACTATCCCGCTCAGGCTCTTCTCCTCGGACGAAGAGGCCCTCGGGTGGCTGAGGGAGATCCGGGACTGAGGGGCGCTCATACCGACGCCCCGCGAGCATTTCGCTTCCTGGTGCGATGCGGCGTAGCCACATCGCACCAGCAAAGGAATACGCTACCGGCGCTCTAGGCGCTAACCCTTGCGCTTTCGGGGATCGTCGGCATCAGGGGTGCTCGCTTGCGGTGACAGGTCAGGTAGACCAGCGGCCCCATCGTGCAGCGCAGGGCGCGCAGGTGGCCGCGGGGGATGACGGCCGCCATACCAGTCCGCAGCACGGTCATCTCGTTGTCCACAATCAGCTTGCACGTCCCCTGGATGATGACCACGAGCACGTCCACCTCGTCGTTGATGTGCTGGGGTATAGAGGCCCCATCGGCGAGGCGCAGCAGGTTCACATTCAGCTGCTCGCTGTTTGCGCTATAGGCCGGGCCGTCGTACTCCACTCCCCGCAGCGCCTCTGCCACATTGATCAGCAGTTCGGCAGGAAGGCCCATGGCTCGCTCCTCTCGTGTTTGTTCGCGCGCAGACTAGTGAGGTCTGGCGAGGCTGCGCCCCTCCGTAGAAAGACCTCTTCCGTCCATTCAGACCAGGCCCGGTAGCCCTTGTCTTGTCCGAGCAGCCCCGATGAGCTCTACGCTACTGTCGGTGCCCGCGTATGGGCTTCTCGTGGCACAGGGCTCCACGAGCCGGGCCATAAGCGCCGGCGCGCTGTGGGTGTTTGTACTACTATTATATATTGGCTCGGCATTGAGTCGGATGGCGGCTAGCGCCCGCGCGCTATCTCCTCGCCCTCTAGTATACTCCCCGCCGCCGCCCGCCGTTTCGCCTCGATCTTTCTGCGCTCGGCCTCGCGCTGTGGGGCCAGCGCCGCCCACGCCCCGCTCTCAGGCACGCCCTCGGGCATCCAGCCGCAGCGCGGCAGCTTGCCCGCGCGCGCCCCGCGCCGCTCGTCGCCGCGCCAGCGCGCCCGGTCGGCGATGGCCTTCTTCGCGTCCGCCGCCTTCAGCACGTCGCCCGCCAGCAGCCCGGCGAGCTGCAGCGGCGCGATGTTCACCCGCACGCCGTCGTTGAGATCCACCCGCCAGGCCCGCTCCTGCCGCAGCAGGTCATCGCGCGCGGCGGGTGCCAGCAGCCCGTCGCCGCTCCAGCGGTCCAGGGGCTCGTCGGCAACGAGCTGGTCCAGCTCGGGGCAGGCGAAGCCGCTCTCTTCCACCTCGCGCAGGCGCCGCGTGAACTCCTCTAGCTCCTGGATGCGGGCCTGGGCCTGGGCGGCCTGGGCCGCGTCCTGGGCGCGCCGGGCGGCCTCAAGGCCCTGGCGCTCGATGCGCAGCAGCGGCTCGACGTACTGGGCGCGGACGCGGGCCAGGGCGTCGCCCGCGCTGGCGTGGTAGGAGAGCAGGCACTCGAAGGCGGGGAGCCGCCGGGCGCCGGACGCCGGACGCCGGCCGCCAGGCGCCTCGGCGCTGATCGGCTTCGAGGCCAGGTGCCAGGCGATCGGGCGGTACTTGAACTGCCG
>JAAXUL010000137.1 GCA_013336035.1 Chloroflexales bacterium | reverse complement strand
TTGCTCGTCCCGGTCAGCATAATCACCGGCGCGTTGCCGTCGGTCGCCTCGACTAGCGTGGCCAGGGCCGCTAGACCGCTCATATCTGGCAGCATAGCGTCGATCAGCACGCAGGCGGGCCGGTGCTCGCGCCAGAGGCGCAGGCCCGCCTCGCCGCGCGCCGCCTCGATCAGCTGGTGGGCGGGGTGTGCGCCCTGGGCCAGGAAGCGCCGGATCGTCGCGCGATCCGCCGGCGAATCGTCGATGACCAGGACTGTGGGTGTATGCTGCTCCATTGGGCTTCCCCTTGCGCTCAGGCTGGGTGGCGATCAAGGGGTGTTGTCCGCCACCCTGCCCTGAGCGCGTAACTGCTGGTCGTGCTGGTGGGCGTCTAAACCATGTGGAGGTGACCAGAGCGAACTGGCAAAGGCGACAAGGAGCAATACGTGGCAGAGAGATTGTAGCACGGGCGCTGAGGGGCCGCCTTGGGGCTAGATTAGGGCGGCGTCAGCAGCGAGCGCGGGTACAATGAGGCGAATCTAAGCAGAGGAGCCAAGCTATGGGCGGGGCTGCGGGTCCACCTATGCTGATCCGGCGTGCGGCGGCGGGGGACCAGAGGGCGATCACGGCGATCATCAGGGCCGCGGGGATCAACCCGACGGGGCTGCACTGGCAGCGCTTCATCGTGGCCGAGGCGGGCGGCCGCGTGGTGGGCACGGGGCAGATTAAGCCCCACGGCGACGGCAGCCGCGAGCTTGCCTCGCTCGCCGTGATCCCCGCGCGCCAGGGCGAGGGGATCGCGCGGGTGATCATCTGCTCTCTGCAGCGCAGCGCGAGCCCGCCGCTCTACCTCACCTGCGCCGAACGGCTCGAGGGCCTCTACGGGCGCTTTGGCTTCCAGTCCCTGGCGCGCGCCGAGATGCCGCCCGACCTGCGGCGCCTCCACCGCATCATCAACGGCGTGCTGCGCGTGCTGCGCTACCCCGAGCGGCTGCTGGTGATGCGCTGGGACGGGGGCTAGATGCTTCCAATTGTGTGCCGCAAGCAGGGCTTGCGAGCATTTAGCTCGCCCGCGCGCGCATCGCCGCGACGAAGAGGGCCAGGTAGGCCAGGGCGACGACCACGATGGCCGGGCCGATGGCGGCCACGCTCAGGCCGGTGACGGCCCGGCCGACGCCCCACGGGATGAGGGCCGCCCCGATGTTGGCCGAGGCGACCTGGAGGCCGATGGCGTTGCCGGCGTGCAGGCGGCCCACGCGCTCGGCGGTGGTGCCGATGAGGGCGGGGAAGATTGGCGCAAGCGAGGCGCCCATCAGGACCATGCCCGTGACGCTGGCCCAGGGCGCCGCCACTAGGCCGAGCAGCGTGGCCCCCGCCACCGCCCCCAGGCTGCCAATCCAGAGCAGCGCCCGGGGCGTCAGGCGCCCGGCCACGGCGCCCGCCACGAAGCGGCCTACGGTCAGCCCGGCCCAGTAGAAGCCGACCCACTGCCCGGCCGTCGCCGGCTCGATGCCCCGGCCGACCGTGAAGAGCGTGTAGGTCCACTGTCCGGCGCTCACCTCGAGCCCGGTGTAGAGTGCGAAGAGGGCGACGCCCAGCCAGACGGCGGGCAGGGACAGGGTGGCCCGCAGGCCCACCTGGCTGCGCACATCATGGGTCGTGACGGGCGCGGCGGCGGCCCAGCGCCCCCGCGTGAGGAAGAAGCAGAGGGCCAGAGCCAGCTGTCCGCAGCCGACGATCAGGTAGCCCAGCTGCCAGGGGCGCCCGCCGCTGAGCAGGCTGGTCATGATCATCGGCCCCGCCGTCGCCCCCAGGCCATAGCAGGCGTGGAGCCATGTGAGGACGCGCGGGGTGGTGGTGGCGGCGGCGTAGTTGTTCAGCCCCGCGTCGATGGCGCCGCCGCCCGCCCCGAGGAGCACGGCCAGGGGGAACAGCATCCACCAGGCGGGCGCTAGCGCGAAGCCGATCAGGCTCAGGGCTGTCGCCAGGCAGCAGCTGGCCAGGAGCACGCCGACGCCCAGGCGGGCCAGAAGCCGCCCGCTCAGCACGCTGACCGCGAGGAAGCCGGCCGAGAAGGCTATCAGCAGCGAGCCCAGGGCGTCGAGGCCCACCCCGCGGCTCGCCGCCATCGAGGGCCATGCCACACCGAGCAGGCCGTCGGGCAGGCCCAGGCTAATGAAGCCGGCGAACATCAGGCCCACCAGCACAAGGCGTTGTACGTCGCGTGAAGTGGCCGCGCCAGCGGACTCAGACTCAACCATTACTGCTCCTTCGCGAGCGCCCTGGCGCCCGCTGTATCATCCCTGCTCGATGATACCCCTGGTGTCAGCGCGCGAGATCGGCAGATCGGCTCTTGCCCACCTCGTTCTCTAGCACTACTCTAAGGCAGGAGCATTCTACAGGAAGAGAGGGGCCCCATGGCTGAACAGTGTGTCCCGCCTGTACGCACCCCACGGCTCGACCTGGTATCAATGTCGCCGCGCTTCTACGGGCTTTGCCTCTCTGGGGCGAGCGATGTGGCGGCCGCCCTGCTTGGGGCCGCCATCCCCGACAACTGGCTCGAGGAGCGGGCGCTCATGAAGTTCTGGCTTACCGCCCTGTGGGCCGATCCGAGCATCCAGCTCTGGCTGGCGCGGGCGATCGTGCGCCGCGCCGACCGTATGATGATCGGCCATATCGGCTGCCACGGGCGCCCCGGGATGGAGCACCTGAGACCCTACGCGCCCGGCGGGGTCGAGCTCGGCTACACGGTATTTCCGGCCTACAGGCGTCACGGCTACGCCACCGAGGCGCTCGGCGCTATGATCGCCTGGGCCGCCCGCGAGCACGCCATCCCGGGCTTTGTCCTCTCGATCAACCCCGACAACGTCCCCTCCCAGGCCCTCGCCCACCACTTCGGCTTCGCAAAGGTGGGGTCCTATATCGACCCGGAGGATGGCCTCGAGGATGTCTTCGCCCTGCGCGCGGCGCGCCCGCGCTAACTGGCGGCTCGCGGTCACACGCGCGAGGCCGCCTTGCCGCCGCTGGCCCGAGCGGCCTGCACGACGGCGGACAGGAAGGTCGACTTGAGGGGCTCGATGGCGTTGACGACGGCCGGGAAGGGCGTCTTCTCGATCACCTGCACCACGCGGGCGAGGGCCTCGTAGCCCCAGCCCTCGAGGTTATCGAGCAGCATGTCGCCGAGCTTGCCCCGCTCGATCGCCATCGCCACGATGCGGTCAAAGGTCGTCTCGGGCGTAAAGACGCGGCGCTCGCGCTTCTGCATTGTCAGGGCGCCGTGTTTGCACGCGGCGTAGCCCACGCCGCAGCCCAGGCACAGCGCGGCGTCGCGCACGGCCCACTTGCGCTTGCGGCCGTCGACCTCGCCATGGTTGATGGTGATCGCGTCGACGGGGCAGATCTTCGCGCAGCGCCCGCAGCCCCGGCACACCTCGGGGTCGATCAGCGAGATCCAGTTCGAGGTCACGATGGCGTTGCGGATGTCGAAGCGGCGGATGGCGTTCATCATGCCGCACGAGCAGCCGCAGCAGTTGCAGATGTAGCTCACATTGCGCTGGACGTTGTCCCCGGTCTGGGCGAGGCCGGCGCCCTTGGCCTGCTCGAGGATGCCCATGGCCTCGGACCTGCTGATCGGCTCGGCGATGCCCTGGCGCGCCAGCAGCTCGGCGCCCAGGTTGAGGCTCAGGCATGTGCGCTGGGGGTGCTCGCACGGGTGGCCGGCCTGCTGGGCGTGGTTGCGGCACGCGCACAGCGACACGGCGTGGCTGGTCGCCGTCTCGACGAGCACCGAGGCGCGCTCCCAGTCGAGCACCTCGGTGTGGTCGCCCTGGGGCAGGGCCTCCTCGCGCACGAGCGAGCGGCCGATCTGGGTCTGGCCGGCGAAGACCGCGTGGGCGAAGTCCTCGCGCTCGAAGAAGTACTCGTCGAACAGCTTGGCCAGCTCCTCGTTTGGGTAGCCCTCGCGGGTGCGCATATACGTGAACTCGAAGAAGCCGATCACCACGGGCGCCAGGGCGACGTAGCGCCGCCCATCGTGCTCGAGGTCGAAGACCAGGCCGCGCTCGGCCATGCTGACGACCATCTCGGCCAGGCGATCCTCGGCGATGTCGGCGCGCTTCGCCAGCTTGCGCAGCGAGATGAAGGTGGTGGGGATGCGCCGGGCCAGATCGGCCTCGACCGGCGAGAAGAGCAGCTGCAGGATGCGCATCAGGGTCGGCGAGTCGGGCGCGCCGGTGACGTTGCGGTCAAGGCGCTGCTGCAGCAGCCGGTAGGCCTGGGGTGGGGCGACTGTGTGTCCCACGGCGTTCCTCCATAGACCTCTCACGGCCGAGCGTGGGAGGGGTCGGCGAAAGGCTCTGCCCCCTATCATAGGGCTGGCGCGCCGCCAGTGGGAGAAAAAGCCCTCACTCTGCGTAGCCATCCGGTCGCCCGAGGTTACGGAGGGCGCTATTTTAACCGGGGATCGTTCTTCGTATCTGGCCCGGCTACACTAGATGCACGGCCGTATAATTACACAGTGAGGTGACCACGATGACACTCGAAGAGCTCGAGCGAGACGTTCAGTTTATCGTCGATAGCCACAGCGCCGTAACCTCGGTGGTGCTCGCACCCGAGCTGTGGCAGAAGATTCTGGTTGCCCTTGAGGAGGCCGAGAACCGTGAGATGGTCGATCTGCTCACGGAGCGCGCCTCGTTTGGCCCGATGGCGATCGCTACCCTCGGCCTGCACGACCGGCTCGAGGCCTGGGCCTAGCCGCTCGGCTTATGTCTGAGGCCAGGTAATTCGGGGAAGGGGCCTTGCAGGGCGAGACCCCTTCCGCGCTGTGCGCTCAGGGCCGGATCGGGCGACCGGGCAGTTGCGAGAATATTCCGGCCCGTGAAGCGACGAAGACCTCCACGGCGTGGCCGCGGTACTATACTGGCCCATGTGCGAATGCCCGCCCAATCAACGCGCCGTCTGGGCGCAGGCGCTGACCGCGCTGGCTACCCCCCTCTCACACCCCGGCAATAACCACACGGCCACACCCCCGCCCCACACGGCGCGTGGAGGTGTGTCATGCTCGAGCAGCACACGAGCCCTGCTACCCCGGCGCTGTATGCCTGCCCGCCCGCCGAGGTGTACGCCCTGCTCGGCACCTGCCCCGACGGTCTGAGCGCCGCCGAGGCCGCCGCGCGGCTCAGCCGCTATGGCCCCAACCGCCTCGAAGAGCAGCGGCGGCGCCCGCTGCTCCTCGACCTGCTGGCAAACTTCACCCACCTGATGGCCCTGCTGCTGTGGGCCGGCGGCGTCATCGGCTTTCTCGCCGGCATGCCGCAGCTGGGCATCGCCATCTGGTGCGTCAACCTGATCAACGGCTCGTTCAGCTTCTGGCAGGAGTATAAAGCCGAGCGCGCCACCGCGGCCCTCAGGCGGCTGCTGCCCAGCGCCGCCCACGTGGTGCGCGACGGCGTCGAGCAGCTGGTCCCCAGCGAGGAGCTTGTGCCCGGCGATGTGCTGCTGCTGTCGGAGGGCGACCACATCTCGGCCGACACGCGCCTCACCGAGGCCTCCGCGCTCCGCGTCGACCAGTCAACCCTCACCGGCGAGTCGCGCCCGGTCACCCGGACATGCGCGCCGGTGGCCTCGGCGGGCCTGGACAAAGCTGAGCTGCGCAACATTGTCTACGCGGGCACCGCGGTCATCGCGGGCGTCGGGCGCGGGGTGGTCTTCGCCACCGGCATGCGCAGCGCCTTCGGCCTGATCGCCCACCTGACCCAGAGCGTCGCCGAGACGCCGAGCCCGCTACAGCAAGAGCTCGCGCGCACCACGCGCGTGGTGACGGGCCTCGCCCTCGGCGTCGGGGCGATCTTCTTTGCCCTGGCCGCCCTGGCGACCGACGTGGGCCTCGCGGCGAGCTTTATGTTCGCGATGGGGATGATCGTGGCCTTTGTGCCCGAGGGCCTGCTGCCCACGGTGACGCTCGCGCTGGCCATGGGCGTGCAGCGCATGGCCCGCCGCAACGCTCTGGTCAAGCGGCTCTCGGCGGTCGAGACCCTGGGGTGCGCCACGGTGATCTGCACCGACAAGACCGGGACGCTCACCGAGAACGAGATGACAGTGCGGCGCCTGTGGGTCGCCGGCCGTCAGATCGAGGTCAGCGGCGAGGGCTACACGACCGAGGGCGCGCTGAGCGAGGGCGGGGCCGCCCTTGGGGCGCCGCCCAACGGCGACCTGGGCCAGCTGCTGCTGGCGGGCGCCCTCTGCACCGACGTCCACATCGTCCCGGCGACGCCGCGCAACGGCGGCGCGGGGGTCCTGCCGCACCCGACGATCATCGGCGACCCGACCGAGGCCGCCCTGCAGATCGTGGCCCTGAAGGGGGGGCTGAGCCTGAAGGATGCCACCGAGCAGGCGCCGCGCCTGCGCGAGATCCCCTTCGACTCGCGCCGCAAGCGCATGAGCACGGTCCACCGCCGTATCACCGAGCCGGGCGCGCCGCTCGTCGCCTATATGAAGGGCGCGCCGAGCGAGGTGCTGGCCCGCTGCACCTCGCTCCTGGTCGCCGGCGAGGCCCGGCCGCTCGACGCGGCCACCCGGGACGCGATCAGCGCCGCCAACGACGCCTACGCCCGCGACGCGCTGCGCGTGCTCGCCGTGGCGATGCGCCCGCTGGCCGAGGGCGAGCAGGACGCCGAGGTGGACGTGGTCGAGCGCGAGCTGACCTTTGTCGGCCTCGAGGCCATGCTCGACCCGCCCCGCCCCGAGGTGCCGGCGGCGGTCGAGCGCTGCCAGCGCGCCAGCATTAGGGTGGTGATGATCACCGGCGACTATGGGCTCACCGCCGCCAGCATCGCGCGCCGCGTGGGCATCGCCGGCCCCGGGGTGCGCGTGGTGAGCGGGGGCGAGCTCGACGGTATGCGCGACGAGGAGCTCGACCAGATCGTGCAGGGCGAGGTGCTCTTCGCCCGCGCCACCCCCGAGCACAAGCTGCGCGTGGTCAGCGCGCTCCAGCGCCTGGGCCAGATCGTCGCCGTCACCGGCGACGGGGTCAACGACGCGCCGGCGCTCAAGAAGGCCGACATCGGGGTGGCCATGGGGCTCTGCGGCACCGACGTGGCCAGGGAGGCGGCGGACATCGTGCTCACCGACGACAACTTCGCCTCGATCGTCAGCGCCGTCGAGGAGGGGCGGGCCGTCTACGCGAACATCAAGAAGTTTATCACCTACATCTTCACCAGCAACATGTCCGAGGCCGTGCCGTTCATCTTCTTCGTGCTGAGCCAGGGGCGCATCCCGCTCGCCCTCACAGTGATGCTGGTGCTGGCGATCGACCTGGGCACCGACATGGTGCCGGCCCTGGCCCTCGGCGCCGAGCCGCCTGAGCCGGGGATGATGGATCGCCCGCCGCGCCGGCTCAGCGAGCATATGATCACGGGCGATCTGCTGGCCCACGCCTTTCTCTGGCTCGGCCTGACCCAGGCGGCCGTGGCGATGCTGGCCTTCTACTGGAAGTACTGGACGGGCGGCTACTGGGGCCAGTGGCTCGACCTGCCGGCAAGCGGGCCGCTCTATGCCGCGGCCATAGCCGCCACCTTCGCCGCCGTGGTAATGACGCAGGTCGGCAACCTGTTCGCCCAGCGCTCGACGACGGCCTCGCTGGCCCAGGTCGGCCTCGGCGGCAACCGCCTGCTCTGGGTCGGCGTCGCCGTCGAGCTGACGCTGCTCGGGCTGATCGTCTACGTGCCGTGGGTCGCGGCCATCTTCGGCACCGCGCCCCTGGCGCCGGTCGACTGGGTCTTCCTGCTCGCGTGGGTCCCGGCGCTGCCCCTGGTGGACGAGGTGCGCAAGGCGCTGCGCCGCCGTGCCGGCCGGGGCGGGCCGCTTCGCAGCACCAGCGTGGCGCGCTAGCGGGGAGGTTCGGAGGGGCGCGACACTGTGAAGCTGATGAGCCCGGCCAGGAGAGGCGCGGGGAGGGCCTGCCCTCCCCGAAAAAACCATCCCTCACAACCAGGTTGTCAGGCCACTAATGCTGGAGCACCTTGCTGAGGAACAGGCGCGTGCGCTCGTGGTGGGGGGCGTCGAAGACCTGCTCGGGCGCGCCCATCTCGACGATCCGGCCCTGGTCCATAAAGACCACCCGGTTGGCGGCGGCGCGGGCGAAGCCCATCTCGTGCGAGACAATGACCATGGTCATGCCCTCGCGGGCCAGGTCGAGCATCACATCGAGGACCTCTTTGATCATCTCGGGGTCGAGGGCCGAGGTCGGCTCGTCGAAGAGCATCACCTTGGGCTGCATGGCCAGCGAGCGGGCGATGGCGACGCGCTGCTGCTGGCCGCCCGAGAGCTGCGACGGGTAGCTGTTGGCCTTCTCGGCGATGCCGACCTTGGCCAGCAGGTCGCGGGCGATCTTCTCGCCGGCCTCGGGCGAGCGTCTGGCCACGATGCGCTGGGCGAGCACGATGTTCTGGAGCACGGTCAGGTGGGGGAACAGCTCGAAGCGCTGGAAGACCATCCCCACGTGCTCGCGGACCCGGTTGAGGTTGACGCCGCGTCGGCCGAGCGCCACGTCGTCGATCGTGACCGTGCCCGTGTCGGGCACCTCGAGGTAGTTGATGCAGCGCAGCAGGGTCGACTTGCCCGAGCCGCTGGGGCCGACGATCATCAGCACCTCGCCGCGGCGCACATCGAGGCTGACATCGTTGAGGGCCAGGGTGTGGCCGAAGCGCTTGGTGATGCCCTGCATCGTAATGATCGTCGCGCCGATCTGGTGGGGGATAGCATTAGCGTCGTCCACTGCTGGTCCTCCGTTCGAGCAGCCGGACGCCGAGCGAGAGCAGCAGCGTCAGGATGAGGTACAGGATCGCGGCGGAGTTGAAGGCGCGGAAATAGTCGAAGGTGCGCGAGCCCTCAATCTTGGCGAGCTGGGTTAGCTCGCTGACGCCGATCGCCGAGAGCAGCGACGAGTCTTTGAGCATAGCGATAAAGTCGTTGCCGAGGGGCGGCAGCACGCGGCGCAGGGCCTGAGGCAGGATGATATAGCGCATCGTCTGCCCGACGCTCATGCCCAGCGAGCGCGCGGCCTCGGCCTGGCCGCGCTCGATCGACTCGATGCCGGCGCGATAGACCTCGGCCAGATAGGCGCCGTAGCCCACGGCGAGCGCGATGATGCCCGAGAGGGCTGGGTTGCGCTGGGCGCCGATCAGCGGCGCGATCACAAACTGGGTGTAGAGGATGATCACCAGCATCGGCAGGCCGCGCATCACCTCGACGTAGAGCGTGGCTGAGTGGTAGGCGACCAGGTTTGAGGAGACGCGCCCCAGCCCGGCGATCAGGCCGACTATCAGCGCGATCATATACGCGACGACCGTGATGAAGACGCTCATGCCGACGCCGCCAAGGACATAGCTGAAGGTTTTGGCGTAGTCCTCATTCCGCATCATGGCGAGCAGGGCGAAGACGATCCCGATGATCAGGATGATTAGCCACCACGGCGCCTGGCTCAGGGTCTCGCGCAGTATTGTGCGGCCCCCTGCCCGGTCGATCTCGCTGCTGCCGGCTCCGGCCATAGCTGGCTCCTGAATATAGCCGGTAGCCAGGGGGGCCCGCCGGCGTGCGGCAAGGCCCCCCTGGCTACCGGTCTCGGGCCACATGCCTACTTGATCTGATACTTCTCTTTGAGCTGGTCGATCGTGCCGTCCGCCTTGAGCTTGGCGAGGGCCGCGTTGATGGCGCTCAGCAGCTTGGTGTCCTCCTGCTGCACGGCGATGCCGTAGCTCTCGGTGGTGAAGGCATCGCCCACAATCTGCAGCGTGTCGGCGTACTTGGGCTGCGAGACGTAGTTGCCGACGGTGGGGCCGTCGGCCACGACGGCGTCGATGGCGTTGTTCAGCAGGTCGGCGAAGGCCAGGTCGATCGTCTGGTAGCGCTTGAGGTTGGCGTCGGGGACCTTGCCCTCCTCGAGGGCGGCGGTCTCGCCGGTGGTGCCGGTCTGCACGCCCACGGCCCCGGCGCTCGCCAGGTCGGCGTAGCTCGTGATCTTCTTATTGCCGGCGAGGGTCACCACCAGCTGCCCGACCTCGATGTAGGGCTCTGAGAAGGCGACGATCTTGGCGCGCTCCTCGGTGATCGTGGCGGCCGACATCACCGCGTCGAATTGCTTCTGCTGCAGGGCGGCGAAGATCGTGTCGAAGGCGGCGTTCTGGAACTCGGGCTGGATGTTGATCAGCTTCGCGATCTCGGTCATCAGGTCGACGTCGAAGCCGACGATCTTGTCCGAGGTGGGGTCCACCGACTCGAAGGGCGGGTAGGCCGCGTCGGTGCCGATCAGGATCTTGCGGCCCTCGAGGTCGGCGACGAGCGTGCCGCTGGCGGCCTCGGCGGTGCCGGACACGGCGGTCACAGCGGCGGCGGCGGTGGGGGCGACGGCCTCGGCGGTGCCGGACACGGCGGTCACAGCGGCGGCGGCGGTGGGGGCGACGGCCTCGGCGGTGCCGGCGACCGCGGTGCCGGCGGCGGGCACAGCGGCGGGCGCAGAGCCGCAGCCCGCCAGCAGGCTGGCTGCGAGTAGCAGCATGGCCAGCAGGATAATCCAGGGGCGCCTGTTCATAGAGTCTGTCCTTTCTCCCGGGTAGAGGAAACCCTACCAGAACGCCGACCCCGTCGGCGCGTCTGTGCTACGGTTGGCGAGCAGAGCCATTCCGATATTGGCGTCGACAGTGACAATGAGGCTCAGCCATTGAGAGGGAAGACCTGGTTAAGGGTCAGGAAACTATAACCCCGCCTTCACGAGCCGTCAAGTTCGCGGCCTCTTCTCGCCTGACAGAAGACACGACCACTAGTCGTATAATGCCCACGCTACGTCGTTGCAGCACGGAAAGTGGCCGCCGAGGCGACTTTCGAGCCGTCACGCCAGGTAGCTCTGAGCACAGGCGCGGCGCGTGGGGGCGGCGCCGCTCTCGCATCGCTGGTCACGGCACGCCAGCACTAGAAAGAAGACCTGTATGTCAGCAGCGGCACTCCCTATGATTATCCAGGGAGGTATGGGTGTCGCGATCTCCGACTGGCGGCTCGCCCAGACGGTGTCGCGGCTCGGCCAGCTTGGTGTTATCTCGGGCACTGGCATCGACACCGTCCTGGCGCGCCGGCTCCAGGACGGCGACCCGGGCGGGCATATGCGGCGCGCGATCGCGCGCTTCCCGCTCCCTCAGATCGCCGAGGACGCCCTCAAGCGCTACTTCCTGCCCGAGGGCAGGCAGCCCGGAGCGCCGTACAAGCTGCTTCCTATGTACCGCCACGGCGGGACAAGGTCCGGCGAGCCGCTGCTGATGCTCGCCGCGTTCGTCGAGGTCTACCTGGCGAAGGAGGGCCACGGCGGGCCGGTGGGGATGAATCTGCTCACCAAGGTGCAGCACCCGAACCTGGCCCTGCTCTACGGGGCTATGCTCGCCGGGGTGGATGCCATCCTGATGGGCGCCGGCATCCCTCGCGATGTCCCCGCCGCCCTCGACGCTATGGCCGAGCACCGGCCGGCCACGATGGTGTTCGAGGTCGAGGGGCTGCCGCCCGGCGTCAGCGAGCACCTGACCATCGACCCGGCGATCTACTGGGAAGGCGCGCCACCCGAGATCCGGCGCCCGCTGTTCCTGCCGATCATCGCCAGCAACTCGCTGGCCACTATGATGGCCCGCAAGGCCAGCGGCCGCGTCGACGGCTTTATCATCGAGGGGCCGACGGCCGGCGGCCATAACGCCCCGCCGCGCGGCGAGATGCAGCTGAACGAGCGCGGCGAGCCGATGTATGGCCCCCGCGACGAGGTTGACCTGGCGAAGATCCGCCAGCTCGGCCTGCCGTTCTGGCTGGCCGGCGGCGCCGGCTCGCCCGAGCGCCTGCGCCAGGCCCTCGCGGAGGGCGCCGCCGGCATCCAGGTCGGCACCCTCTTCGCCTACTGCGATGAGTCGGGCCTCGCCGAGAACCTGAAGCGCGCCGTGCTGGCCGAGGCCGCCGAGGGCAAGGTGAGTGTGCGCACCGACCCCCGCGCCTCGCCGACCGGCTACCCCTTTAAGGTGGTCGAGTGGAGCGGCGAGGGGGCGGCGGCCAAGCGCGCCCGGGTGTGCGATCTGGGCTACCTGCGCACCGCCTACCGCACCGCCGGCGGCCAGATCGCCTTCCGCTGCGCCAGCGAGCCGCTCGATACCTATGTCGCCAAGGGCGGCACGCTCGAGGAGACTGAGGGCCGCGAGTGCCTCTGCAACGCGCTGATGGCCAATGTCGCCCTGGGCCAGGCCCGCGCCGATGGCCAGAACGAGCCGCCGCTGCTGACCAGCGGCGATGACCTGCGGGTGATCGGCACCTTCCTGGCCGGCCGCACGCGCTACACGGCCGCCGATGTGATCGACTACCTGCTGGCAGGCGTGCGTTAAGACC
>JAAXUL010001552.1 GCA_013336035.1 Chloroflexales bacterium | reverse complement strand
CGAGGGCAACTGCGTCATCGAGAAGGGCTTCGAAGCGGTCACCATCGGTTCGGTCGAGAAATACATCACCGACACCGCATGGGAGCGCGGCTGGGTGAAGCCGATCCAGCCGCGGCGCGAGCGGCCCGTAGGCGGCCAGGGCCTCGTGGTAGCGCCCGGCCACAAACAGCCTCTCGGCCGCGCGCAGCTGGTCGCGCGGGTCAGGCCGGAAGATGAGCGAGAGCGCCGCCGCCACAGCCAGCAGGGCGGCGAGCCATCGCAGGAGAGGGGCCAGCTTCATAGCCGTACGGGCGCCCCTTGTTGGCGTCCATAAAGGGCGCGCTACTTCTCTCCCCGCGGCCAGAGCGCCCAGATCGCGGCGGCGACGGCGGCCCACCAGGCCCGGTCGGACTCCTTCGTGAGGCCGCGGGTGCGCAGCTGCACCCCGCCCAGGAAGAGGCCGGTGGCGAGCATCCCGCCCGTGAGCCGCTCGTTCGAGCGCTCGACCCGGCGCATGCCGCGCTCGAGGCGCGTCAGGTCCGAGCGGGACGACAGCTCGCCCCGGTTCGCGGCCTTATAGTAGGCGTCCATCTGGCGGGGCAGGGCCAGCAGGATCTGGCCCAGCTCGCGCAGCTCTTTCTGGACCTGCTCGGGCCAGTTGCCATTGCGGCGCTCCTGGTCGACCAGCATACGGGCAAAGGGGCGCAGCTCCTGGAAGAGATTAATATCGGGGCAGATCTCGGTGGCGAGGCCCGCGACCATGCTCAGCGAGCGCCCGAAGTAGAGCAGGTCCTGGGGGATCTGGAATGGCAGGTCGTAGATAATATCTCGTGTCTCGTCGAAGATCGCCTCGACATCGATCGATGTCATCTCACGCATGGTGCGGTTGAACGAGTGGCGGAGCATGACCTGGACAGCCTGCACGATCGGCCGGCGGTCAGCGCCGGGCAGGATCATATTCAGCTTCTGGAGGGCGTCGACGATGCGCTCGGCATCATTCGTGGCCAGGCCCACCACAGCGCCGCGGATGACATCCATCGTCTGCGGCGGCAGGGCGCCGGTCATGCCGAAGTCGACGAAGATTAGCGTGAAGGGGCGGCCGGGTGCAATCGCGTGGGCCTCCGCATCGCCGAGCAGGTGCCCGTCAGACATCACCCCATTGCTGCTGATCGTGGCCGATGGCCGATGGCCATTCTGATAGAACGTGGGGAGCTCGGGGTCGAGACGGACGAACAGGTTGCCGGGGTGGGGGTCGGCGTGAAAGAAGCCGTCGATAAAGAACTGCTTGAGGTAGCAGTTATTCAGGCGGGCCGCCAGCTCGATCCGGCTCACACCAAGGCCCTCGAGGGTGCGCAGGTCGTTGATCTTGATCCCGCCGATGCGCTCCATCACCAGAACGCGCCGCGTGGTGTGGTCAGCGATCACCTCGGGGATGTAGACGCCATGGACGCCGGCAAAGTTCTGGCGGAACGTCGCGGCGTTGCGGGCCTCCAAGACGTAGTCAAGCTCCTGGTTGAGCACGCGGGCGAACTCGCCGAGCAGGGCCTCGAGGTCGGCGCGGCGCTTGATCGGCGGGTAGTTCTTGATCATACGCGCCACCCAGGCCACGGCGCTCAGGTCGACCTCGATGATCTTATCGATGTAGGGGCGCTGCACCTTTACGGCCACCTCGCGCCCGTCGTGAAGGGTGGCGAAGTGGACCTGGCCGAGCGAGGCGGCGGCGACGGCCTCCTCCTCAGATCGGAAGAG
>JAAXUL010000755.1 GCA_013336035.1 Chloroflexales bacterium | reverse complement strand
TCTGGGCATAGAGCAGCTGGAGCTGCGCCTCGCTGGCCCGCAGGGCCGCCTGCGCCCGCGCCTGCTCCAGCAGCGGCCACACCCGGGCCGCGACCTCATGCACCAGCTGCACCTCGTCGACCTGCCAGACCCGCGGCTGCGCGTTGACGAGGTTGAGCGACCCCACCCACGCGCCCTGGGCCACGATCGGTATGACCACAAAGGCGCCCGTCCTCTGCGCACGATGCGTGACCGTGGCGGCAGCGGTGCGCGGGTCGGCCAGCGTGTCCTCAACCACCAGGGCGCGATGGGCGCGCAGCTGGGCGATGGCCTCGGACGAGAGGTAGTTGCGAAATTGGTGGGCGCTCAGTGCACGGGGCGCCCCGTGCCGCCACTCGTGGCGCACCGCCACCTCCTCGCCCTCCACATGGCTGAAGGTGCACCGGCTCAGCGCGAGATAGACGCCCAGGCGGTCCACGGTCGTCTGCTCGATGGCGGCGGCCTCGCTCAGGCGGGCGAGCTCGGTCTCCAGGGCGAGCAGGAACTGGGCGTGGCGCTCGCGGGTCTCGCTGGCGTGGATATCGGTGCTCGTGCCGACCCAGTGCGTGAGCAGCCCCGCCGCATCGCGGATGGGGATGCTCCGGACCAACTGCCAGCGCCACTCCCCGCTGCGGTGGCGGAGGCGGTGCTTGACCTCGACCGGCGCAGCGGTCTGGAGGCTGTGGGCCCAGGCCTCGCTGGTGGCCGGCCAATCGTCCGGGTGGATCGCGGCCTGCCAGTCACCCTGGAGGGCCTGCTCCGGCGCCAGTCCCGTATAGTCGGTCCACTGCTCGCTCACGTAGTCGATGCGGCCATCCGGCGCGCAGGTCCAGATAATCTGGGGGATGGTGGCGACCAGGGCGCGGAAGCGCACCTCGCTGGCGCGCAGCTGCACCTCGGCGCGCCAGCGATCGCTCAGGTCGGTGAACGCGAGCGCGAACCCGTCGCCGGCCTTGGCGGCGACCAGGCGCGTATAGCGCTCGACTCCGTCGCCCCGATAGAGCAGCTCCGTGGCCCAGGACTCGCCCGTCTCCACCACCCGCACGTAGGCGTCAAAGCGCCCTTCGGCGCGGACATTCGGCATCTCGGTGAGCACGGAGCGACCGAAGAACCAGTCCATGGGCTTCCGCTGGAATTGCGCGGCCGCCGCGTTCACGAAGCGCCAGCGGAAATCAACGATCTGTCCGGCCGCGTCGCGCACGCTCTCGAGCAGGGCGAAGCCATCGACGCTGGTCTCCTGGAAGGCGCGGAAGCGCTCCTCGCTGGTGCGCCAGGCGTCTTCAGCCGTTTTGCGGGCCGTGATGTCCGCGAAGACGGTCACCCCCGCGACCACGGTCCCGCTGCTATCGCGGATCGGGGCACTCGACACTAGGATGGCCCCGGGGCTGCCGTCCCCGCGGACGATGCGGATCTCCTCGTCCGCGACCGCCGCGCCCGTGGCCAGCGTGCGGGCGAGGGGCCACTCCTCCGGCGCCAGGCGCCGTCCGTCCGGGTGAGAGCCGGCGAACCCGCTGGTCACGTCATTCACCGTGGCAGCGCTGCGATCCTGTCGCCAGATGCGGGCGACCTGGTGGTTGCGCTGGAGCACCTCGCCGCCAGGGGCCTGCGCCACGAGCAGTCCCACGGGGGCGGCCTCCAAGACGGCCGTGAGCTGGGCGGAAGTCTCCTCCAGGCGGTGCCGGGCCGCCCGCTCGGCCTGGTAGAGCCGGCTGCGCTCCAGAGCCTGCGCGGCCAGGTCGGCCAGGGTCAGCAGGAAGCCCTGCTGGTCCGCGTCAAACGTGAGCGGGTGGGCAAACGTGAAGGTGAGGGCGCCTAGCACGCGATCCTCGACCCGCAGAGGGAGGCAGGTGCCGGCCTCCGTCGGCAGCTGGCGAATCTGCCCCTCCAGGTGGGGGTACTGCTGGAGATAGTCGGCCTGGGAGCGGAGCCAGATCGGTTGGCGGGTGCGCACGGCATCAGCCACCGGGAGCGGGGCGCTCAGGGGAATACGCTGGTACGGCACCAGCCGGGCCTCCTCGATCCCAATGGCGCTCGCGAGCGTCAGGGCGTCGCCGTCGATGATCCGGAAGGTGGCCGAGTGAGCCACCAGGGCCGGGTCCGCGGTTGCCGCGCCCATCACCCCGACCCCAAGCTGGAGCACCGCGGCATACACATCGGGCGGAGTCACAGCGCGGCTGAGCGCCGCGGTGACGGCCTGAAGCCGCTCGACGCGCTCGTGGGCCTGGCGCTCGGCATCGAACAAGCGGGCGCGCTCGTAGGCGACCGCAGCGCGGTCGGCCAGCGCCTGGGCAAAGGCCCGCTCGCCCACATCCCAGGTGCGGGGGGCGGCAAAGCTGACCGTCAGCACGCCGAAGACCTCATCGCCCCGCGCCAGGGGCAGGTGCGCGCTGGCCCCGACCGGAACGTGGCGCATGACCTCGACCCAGTCGGGGTAGCGCTGGACGAACGCTTGAGCATCGCAGAGAAACACGGGGCGGCCGCGCTGCACGGTCTCAACGGCCGGATGCTTCGTCTGCAAGGGCACGACGCTGGCCTGACGGTGCACGTCGGCCGCGACGGGCGGGCCACGCACCTCGCCCTCGACCACCAGGGCCTCCGGCGTGACGAGCCGCACACCTACCCGCAGCGCACCCAGGGCTGTGCGGATCTCGTCCAGGATCACCTGGCGTACCTGGGCGAGGGTTTGCGTTGCGGCAAAGCTCGCGGTCACCGCCTGGAGCCACCGCAGGCGCTCCTCGATCTGGTGGCGCGCGGTGATGTCACGGTTCGCCTCGAGCACACGGGCATGGCCATCGGCCCCGACGACGACCGTCATCCGGCTTTCGACCACTAGCCTGCGCCCATCGCGGGTGGTGTGCTGGAGCTCGCCTTGCCACTGGCCCGCCGCCTGGAGCGTGGCCTCGAACGTCGGCACATCGGTGGGATGCACCGTGCGCAGCAGTTCGCGCGAGACCTGTCCGAGCGCCTCGGCGCTCGTGAATCCGTATAGCTCCTCGGCGCCGCGGTTCCAGGCAATGATGCGGCCGGGCAGCTCCCAGACCAGCATCGGCTCGTAGGCCTGCTCCAGCAGCTGGGCCTGCTGCTCCTGCAGGCTGCGATCCGGGAGGACGCTGCCGGCGAGCTCCATCTGATGATCCGCAGCGCGTTTCGGGGCTGGCGCGTGGATGTCTTGCTGGCGGACTACTAGATCCACGCCGGCAACATAGCCACAGCGGGTCTGGACCGGGTAGCAGTTGGCCACGAGGGGGGCCAGGGGTGCCGTTCCGGCTGCCTGCGCAGGGAGGGCGACCGCCAGCGCGGGCGCGGCGGTGGCCACGACCTGCTTGATGATCGGCGTGAGGATGGGCGCCCAGACCGACACGACCTCGGCCAGGAGGCGTCCCGCGAGCTGGTCGCGCGGCTGGCCGAGGAGGGCGGCCAGGGTCGCGTTGAGCTCAACGAGGTGGCCGGCCTGGTCGATGAAGGCCAGGCCTGGCGCTTCCGCCTCGCCGAGCCTGGCTGGCGGCGCGTGAGAAGCGACGGACATAGAATCTCCCGGCGGGCACAGGCGGCGGGCGAGACTGGGCAGAAGCAGAGTCTGTGCGCGGTGACGAACGGGGCGGGTGGCGCCACCATCCGTGGCGGCCTGGCTGGAAGGGGGCAGGCATCGGTGCTACGGAGCATACCATGGGCGGGGAAGCTCGCTATTACCGGCGCACGCACACGCTCACTGACGCGAGCCGGATCATCGCGGTCGACCCTCGCTCCGGCGCCTCCATCGCCTCGGCGATGGAGGCTCAGGACAGGCATAGATGCGCCCTGGTGCGTGACACGATCACACCGCGTGCAGAGGTGACTGCCATGTGGGTATCCCATGGCCCTGGCGTCGCCCGAGCACGGATGCCCTCGTCCCCAGGGTGAGCACGGAGGTCACGTGGCCCCGGTACGAGTGAGTGACAAACGCCGGGCGCCGGCGGGCACACCCACCAACGTCTGGGTGACAGTGGCCTGACCGTTAAGAAGCCTTCACGCGGTGTAGCAGCGTACGCACGTGCGCCCCCCGCCCATGCCGCTGCCTGGTGTCCCCTCGGTCACGCCAGGGCGCTGTGCTCCGCCGGCCCCCTGGCTCCGGAGGGCGATGATTCCGCGCAGGTATCAGCTCGTCGCCACACCTGGGCCCCGCGAGCGGGCACCTGCGCCGGTGGTGGAACGCGGTGCCGTCCCCGCTCCGCCGGGGTTCGGCGGTCGCAGGGTCGTTCCGCGGTTCGCTATACTTGTGACCGATACCACCGACAACTGGTGCGTCCGTCACCGGCAATCACCATTCTCTGGGCATCCACCTCCCCGTGCATCTCTGGCGATACCCTTCTGGACGGCAGACCAGCGGAGACTCTGATGTATCGCTCGCTGCCCCGGCCCCCGGTCATCTTCGCCCGCA
>JAAXUL010001551.1 GCA_013336035.1 Chloroflexales bacterium | reverse complement strand
TCCGATCTTCGCGCTGAGCCTGCTGGCCTTCGCCCCGCCCTCGCTGCTGGTGGTGCCCTACGTGATGCTGGCCCAGGCGCTCTCGGGCATCGCCAAGGACCTGACCAAGATGTCCTCGAAGAGCGCGGTGAAGCTGGTGGCCGGCGAGACCCAGGGGCAGCTCTACAAGTGGGTCAGCATCCTCACCGGCTCGAAGAACGCGATCAAGGGTGTGGGCTTCTTCCTGGGCGCCCTGCTGTTGACCCTGGTGGGCTTTCAGCCCGCGCTGCTGCTCCTCGGCGCCCTGGTGCTGGCCGCCCTCGTCGCGGCGATGGCGCTGATCCGAGGCGACCTGGGCACGGCCAACAAGCAGGCCAAGTTCACCCACATGTTCTCGCACAACCGGGCGGTGAACCTGCTGGCTGCAGCGCGAATCTTCCTCTTCGGCGCCCGCGACGTCTGGTTTGTGGTCGGCCTGCCGGTCTTCTTCGTGAGCGTGCTGGGCTGGAACTTCTGGATGGCCGGCGGCTTCATGGCGGCCTGGACGATCGGCTACGGCGTCGTGCAGGCGTCCACCCCGGGGCTCATTCGCCGGCGGGTGGCGGGGGCCCACGAGCCCGATGGACGTACGGCGACCGGCCTGGCCTTCGGGCTGACGGCCTTTCCCGTCGGCATCGCCCTGGCTCTGATGAACGGCATCGCCCCCGCGCTAGCGGTCGTGGCCGGGCTGCTCGCGTTCGGCGCGGTCTTCGCCCTGAACTCAGCGGTGCACAGCTATCTGATCCTGGCCTATACCGACAGCGACAAGGTGGCCATGAACGTGGGCTTCTACTACATGGCGAACGCGATCGGGCGCCTGGCGGGCACGGTGCTCTCGGGCCTGCTCTACCAGCTCGGGCTCCAGTCGGGCCCGAGCGGCGGCCTGGTGGTATGCCTCTGGGCCTCGGCGGCCTTCGTGCTGGTCGCTGGCGGGCTGTCGCTGCTGCTTCCCACGAACGCCGGCCCGCGCATGAAGCCGATCGTGCTCAAGGATCTCGGCGAGTAGCAGAATTAAACCCGGCGCTTAACCCTGGCTTAACACGATTGCTCTACAGAATTAACGTCTCCTCTGTAGAATGCCAGTGTCCTCGCGCCCATACCGATCCGCGGACCTGCACCAGGGTGTGCTCACAGGGGTCCGCTGCGGTGGCCTCCCGGGTCGTACGGTGCGCGAGGTAGGTGGATCACTTGACTGAGGAGGTTTCCGGTATGGCCCTGTCCCCCAAACGGCTCATCGCCCCCGCGCTGCTCACCGCGCTGCTCGTGCCCGTGCTGGCCGCCTGCGGCAGCGCGCCCGCCGCCGCTCCCACCACGGCCCCCGCCGCTCAGGCCACAAATGCTCCGGCCGCCACCGAGGCCCCCGCGGCCACCGAGGCCCCTGCGGCCACCGAGGTCGCCACTGAGGCCCCCGCCGCCACCGAGGCCGCCACCACCGAGGCCACCGGCGCGGCCGTGACCCTGCCCGAGGTGGACCCGGCGGCTGTGACCGGTGACATCATCGTCGCCGGCTCGTCCACCGTCTTCCCCCTAACCGAGCGTCTGGCCGAGATCTTTGGCGACGACGGCTACAAAGGCCAGATCACGGTCGACAGCATCGGCACCGGCGGCGGCTTCGAGCGCTTCTGCGTCAACGCCGAGACGGACATCGCCAACGCCTCGCGCGCGATCAAGGACGAAGAGGCCGCCGCCTGCGAGCAGAGCGGCCGCCCCG
>JAAXUL010001550.1 GCA_013336035.1 Chloroflexales bacterium | reverse complement strand
GTGCGGCACGGGCCGCTGTTCCGGGCGCTGAAGAACGGCGACGGCCAGCCGCTGCGCTACCAGACCATCCAGGCGCGCTGGGCAGCCTACTGCGCCGAGGCCGGCGTGGACTGTACCCTGCACCAGCTCCGTCATAGCCACGCAACCGCCCTTGTTCAGGATGGAGTGAGCCTGGCAACGATCCGCAAGCGCCTCGGCCACAAGCACATCCAGACGACGCTGCGCTACGCCGAGCAGAGCGATACGGCGGCTGATGCTGAGCTCCGCCAGCGACGACGAGCCTTTCGCCACAAGCCTTCGTAAGCATCGCGCGTGTTGATGATGTTCAAGCGCCAGAATCCAGGCACCACATGCACCACTTCATCCACAACCCATTGCTCCGCTGGCGCTGGCTCCTCACACTTGGTGCGCTCTGCCTGGTTATCGCAGGTCTTGGAAGCCTGACTGCGCGTCGCACTCCCCAGGAAGACACCCGCGTATTTGCAGGCGCCCCCATCAAAGCGATCGCCTGTGCGCGAAACAACGCCACCGCGGTCGTCGCGACGACCGACCGCGTGGTTCCGCTGTCGCCACCGTCGCCGGCCGGCACCTCTTTGCCGATCGCGCCCGCAACCGCGCTGGTCGATATGGCGCTGAGTGCTGATGGATCGGTGCTCGCAATGCTAACGACTCGCGACCGTCAGTTTGCCGATGTGGCGCTCTATCGCGGAACACACCAGATCGCGTCGCTCCATATCCTGCTGGAGTTAGGTGCGGGGTCACATCTCGCGCTGAGTCCGGCGGGAACGAAGGTCGTACTTGATGGCTGGAAAGAGACGCTCGTCTGGGATACAACCCTGGATGTCGTGACACGCCTCCCACAAGGAGGCGGCGCCATCCGTGATGGGTTTACCCGGCGCGATGACCTGGTATCAACAAATGGCGTTATCTGGCCTGCGCCTCCCCACGTGCCATCAGATTTGTTAGCCAGCGAGAGCGCTCAGGCGGGATGGGCGTTCTCGCTAGCGGTACACCCGACGAAGGCGATCGTCGCTATCGGTGCGGAAGATGGGCGCATTCGCCTGTTTGACCTCGCGAACCATCGCCTCATACAGACGATCGTCTCGCACACGGGGACGGTGACCGCGCTGGCATTCAATCATGATGGCACCTGGTTGGCTGCTGGCGGTGGGTGGGGGATGGAAGGCGATCATCATGGGGAGCCGGAGATCCGTATTTGGGATGTTGCGACGGGACAACGGGTCGTGACGCTGACTCCCCCTGATACTGCAGAGATTAGCGACCTCTGCTTCATTGGGCAGGAAGATCAGGTGCTGGCACTGACCCAGAAACCCTGGTCGCCCTTTGGCAATCTGAACCCGATCAGCGCGCACCTGTGGCAGACGCACTAAGTAGAGCCTCACAAGGTGGGCAACGCTGCGGCGGCTGACCCGCTCGTTGATACACGATTCCGATTATTCGTGTTTTCCGTTCCATTTCTACCGGAGGCCCGTGCTCTACGAGCAGCGCGAGCGCTTCGCCCGCGCCGCCGTGGCGGCGGCGCAGCGGCTCGACCGCCCGGGCGACGCCGCGATCCTCCAGATCGACGCCCTCGGCTGGATGCTGATCGAGTTTGGGCGTCTGGACGAGGCCGAGGCGCTGATCCGCGCCGG
>JAAXUL010000136.1 GCA_013336035.1 Chloroflexales bacterium | reverse complement strand
CATAGACCCAGTTATCTACCGCGCTGGTCGTCGCGCTCCAGCCAAGCATATAGGTGAAGCGGTGGGCGATCTCGGCGGCGCCGTTGTGGCCGTGCTTGAGCATACCTTCGTACCAGGTGGGGTTGAGCAGCTTGGTGCGGTACTCGACCCGCAGCACCTGGTCGAGGCTCTGGACCTTGGTCTCGGCGGTGTAGCTCTCGACATAGTTCAGGGCCACGCTCTTGCCGGTTGCCCGCTCGGCGGCGGCCTTCAGCGCCCCCGAGTAGCCGTAGTAGTGCTGCATATCGGTCAGGCCGTACTCGACGCTGTCGATCTCCTGGGCCACGCGGCCGACGGTCTTCAGCAGCGAGCGCAGCACCTCGGGCTGGGCCTGGCCGCCCTTCTCGCCGCCGAAGGCGTAGGCGTTGCGCTTGATGAACAGGTCCTCGAGATCCTGCCGGTCCTCCCAGGCGCCGCCGTCGATGGCCTCATCGACATCAGTGCCGTAGGTGCCCTCGGCCTGGGTGAAGACGCGGGCCGTGGCGGCCTCCCAGCTCTTGCCCTCGGCGACCATAGCGTTGACGTGCTTGCGGATAAAGTTCTGCCCCTCGGGCTCGTCGGCCTTCGCCGCCTCGCGGATCAGGCGGTCGAGCAGATCGATCGTGCCGGCGAAGGTGTCGCGGAAGATGCCCGAGGCCGTCATCAGGACATCCACGCGCGGGCGGCCAAGCTCCGCGAGGGGGATCAGCTCGTAGCGGCCGACCTTGCCCTGGCCGTCCTTGATGGGGCGGGCGCCGATCAGGCCCAGGATAGTGCCGATCGACTCGCCCTTGGTCTTGATCGCGTCGAGGCCCCAGAGCACCTGGGCGATCGTCTCGGGGTACTCGCCATCGTGCTCGGCCAGGTGGGCCGCGATCAGCGACTCGCCGATGCGGAAGCCGCGCTGGTAGGCGCTGTCCGAAGGGACGCGAAAGGGGTCGAGGCTGTGGATGTTGCGGCCGGTGGGCAGCACGCCCAGCCCGTCGCGGATCAGGTCGCCGCCGGGCGCGGCGGGGATGTACTTGCCCTCGAGGCCGTGCAGCAGGAAGTCGAGCTCCTGGGTGTTGTCGCGCAGGGCGGCCAGCATGCCGCGGCCCATCGTGACCAGGGGGTTGAGGGCCAGCGCCCAGGGCACCACCTCGGAGAGGCCGAAGGTGGCGCGCCAGGCCGGCTCGGGCGCCTCGTCGCGCAGCACGGCCCGGCGCACAAACTCGGCGCAGCCGGCCTCGACCTGGTCGCGCACGGCCAGGGCGGCCTCGTCGCCGTGGCGGGCGGCCCGCAGCAGCGAGCCGTAGTCGGCAAAAGGGCGGGCCTGGCTGGCGTTCGCGGGGCGATGCTTCACGGCGTTCAGGGCCAGCTCGCCCAGGCCCATGTTGCCGTCGCGCGGGATCTTCAGAGCCTCGGCCACCAGGGTCAGCTGCTGGTCGACGGGCGGGGCGCTGCCGAGGATGTGGAGCGAGCCGGTGATCAGCGTGCTCTCGAGCTCGCGCAGGTAGGCGTAGGCCCGCGAGGCGAAGGCCTCGAAGGGCTCGCCCTCGCGACGGGCCAGCTCGACGTCAAGGTTGAGCAGCTCGATCTTAGAGAGGACTGCGTCCTCTAAAGGATGAGGGCTGAAGGATGAAGGATGAAGTTCGGCCTCGGCCGTGCCACCCGAATTCATCCTTCCGCCTTCATCCTTCATCCTTCGTTCGCGGTACTCCTCGAGCAGGTCCTTGAGGGCCTGTAGCTCTTTGTAGAGGCCCGCTCGGCCGTATGGCGGGATGGCGTGGCCGATGATGGTGGCGTAGCCGCGGCGCTTGGCGATGTTGGCCTCGGCGGGGTTGTTGATCGGATAAATATAGAAGTGGGGCAGCGTGCCGAGCAGCACGTCGGGCCAGCAGCTGTCGGTGACGCCGATCTGCACGCCGGGCATCCACTCGGCGGTGCCGTGCATGCCCACATGCACGATCGCGTCGACGCGGAGTTGCTCGCTCAGGTACTTGTAGAAGAGGGCGTACTGGTGGTGGGGCGTGTTCTCACGGTCGAAGAGCAGGCGCATGGGGTCGCCGGGCATGCCGATCATCGGCTGCACGCCGATGTAGATATTGCCAATCTGCATGCCGCCGAGGCGCACCCGGTCGTTGCCGGCCGGGGCGATATCGCCGGGGAAGGCGCCCCAGCGCCCGTTGATCCGCTCCTGGTCCTGCGGGCGCACCCAGGCGTTGAAGGCCTGGCGGCTCGCGGTGGGCAGGTCGAAGGGCGGGTGGTCGGCGGGCAGGTCGGGCTGCTCGGCGCGGATGGTGGCGTCGAGGCAGCGGGCGAGCTGGGCCGGGTCGCGCGGGTACTCGCCGACGGTGTAGCCGGCCTCTTTCATGCGGTCGAGCAGGGCGATCAGGCTGGCCGGCACGTCGAGCAGGGCCGCCGTGGCGGTGTTGCCCTGGCCGGGGGGATAGTTGTAGACAACGATCGCGACCTTCTTGTCGCGGTTGGGTGTCTTGCGCAGCTTCACATAGCCGCGGGCCTGCGCGCTGAGGCGGGCGAGCCGGTCGGGCACGACGCTCACCTCGCTGCCGCGCATGCCGCCAAGGACGACCGGAGCGATCGCGCCATCCATCTCGGGCAGGGCGTACAAGATAGTGGCCTGCAGAGGGCCGACGCCGTGCTCGCGCCAGTTCTCCTCGTCCTGCACAAACAGAGGTGAGGCGACGATGTAGGGCACGTCGAGCTTGCTGAGCAGCTCGCGCGCGACGGCCACGGTCAGGCCGGCCTTGGTCGAGCCGGCGGGGCCGCCCACCAGGGGGAAGCCCATGGTGTTGACCACCACGTCGACGCCGAGCTTGGTCAGCCACTCGCGCACGACGACGTGGCTCTCGATGCCCTGGACAAAGATCGGCAGCACGCGCAGGCCCGCGCCCTCGAGCGCCCGCACGACATCGTTGTGGTAGGTCGTGCCGCCGAGGATATGGGCGCGGAATGAGAGCACCGCCACTGTGCCCAGGGGCTCTTTTGACGCAGGCCGGCCGCGGCTGTCCTTCGCCTTTCGTCGCTGGTCCTTCGCCCGCTCCCGCTCCCAGTGCAGATACTCGTCGGGCTTCGCGAAGTACTTCGGCGCGTCGGGGTGGGCGAAGCCCATGCCCGGCAGCTCGATGGGCGGGGGGACGTGCAGCTTCGGCAGGTCGCAGTACTCGCGCAGGATCAGCTTGAACATGTTCGCCGTGTTGGCGACATTGCGGTTGTTCCAGTAAGTCGTGACGTTGGTCCAGTTGCGGAAGTCGCTCAGGCGCTTGCCGGGCAGAAAGTTGACCAGCTTCGAGGTGATCTTCTGCAGCTTGACGTAGCCGTAGAGGGCGTCCTCCTCGCGGTTGCCGACCAGCAGGCGGGCCACGTTCTGCACGGGCTTGGGCATGCCGCCGCCGCCCTTGCCCATGGCGTAGCCGCCCACCTTGGTCAGGCGCATAATCTCGGGCAGACCCTCGAACGAGAAGACCACCGGCGGGTCGATACGCTCGACCGTCGGCACCAGCCACTCGGCTGTCTCGGCTATCGTGATCAGTGAGGTCATCAGGCAGCTACAGCGCGTCAGCGCGGCCTCGACTTCGGCCGGGCGCCGCTCAATGTCGCGATCCTCAAAGACGTGCAGCCTGAAGCCCGGTACCTCTTTGCGCACCTCGGCCTCGGCCTGGGCGAACACGCCCTGGCTGTAGCGCTGCATGCCGAGGATCAGTACGAACTCTGTGCTCTGTGCCATGATCACCCCGCTGACTAATCTGGACTGACTATATTATCGTTAAAGTGCCAAAATGTACAACTTTTGCATCCAGGGAATAAGAGCTGTGCATTTGCGGTATAGGAGCGCGCCCAGGGCGCAATGAGATCGCTATCGGCTGGTTACAGCGCTCGCCTATAATGCGGCCAGGTTCTGAACACGGAGGGCAGCCTTATGGAGGGCAGACGGAACGGCACCCGCGACCTCGTTGAGGAGAATGCGGCGCTGCGTGCCGCGCAGAAGCAGGTTGAGCAGGCCCTGCGCGAGAGCCAGGCGCTGATCCAGACCCTGTTCGATCATCTGCCTGTGGCGGTCATGCTGAAGGCAGCCACCGACGGCCGCTTCATCCTCTGGAACAGCGCCTGCCAGCACCTCTTTGGCGCCCCCGCCAGCGAGGTGATCGGCAAGACCGACCACGAGATATTCCCGCGCGAGATCGCCGACAAGCTGTGGGCGAAGCACCAGGCCGTGCTGGCCGCGGGGGTGCCCGACACGATGCCCGAGGAGATCATCGACAGCCCAGATCTTGGCCCCGTTGAAGTGAGCATCACCAGGGTGCCGATCTGTGATGCCACGGGTAGCCTCGCCTATATGCTAATTATCGCCAGCGATCTGAGCGAGCAGCGGCGGGTCGCCGATGAGCGCACGGCCCTCCAGGCCCAGATCATCGAGGCGCAGCAGCACGCCCTGCTCGAGCTCTCGACACCCCTGCTGCCCCTCTCGAATCGGGTGGTCCTTATGCCGATCATCGGGGCGATGGACAGCCGCCGTGCCCAGCAGGTGGTCGAGACCCTGCTACAGGGGGTGGCCCAATATAACGCCGAGATCGCCATCGTGGACATTACGGGCGTGCAGGTGGTGGACACCCAGGTGGCCAACGCCTTTATCCAGTCAGCGCGGGCCGTGCAGCTGCTCGGCGCCCGGGTGATGCTCACCGGCATCAGGCCCGAGGTCGCCCAGACCCTCGTGCAGCTCGGCGTCGACCTCCAGGGTATGCTCACCCGCGGCTCGCTCCAGGCAGGTATCGCCTACGCCTTTGGTCGGTAGGGCGCCAGCGGGCCGACGCTCGCTTGCGCGCAGCCCCTGACAGCCCCCTTGCCCACTATGGACGAGGGGGCTATGTTGTCTTCTCTGCCATGTAGCAGGCGCGCTGTGGTTGCGCGATCGCTACACTTAGGCCAGCCACAGCCCAGCGCTACGATCTCCACCTTTTGGTAAGGCTCTAGAGCTAGGATACCCCTACCGCACAATGCGGGCTGCGCCTTCTGATCGGAAGCCATCGCACTATGCGCTCGCGCCCTCTCCTATCACAGGTGACTCCGACCTATCTCGCCGCGCTGAGTCTGGTGGCGCTCTTCGCGATCAGTGGCTTCGGCGCATCTCAGCTTGGCGCGTATGTGCAGCGCGATCACCAGGTGTTGATTAACCTTAGCAGCCGCCAGGTGCTGCTTGTCGAGCGGGGCGCGCTGCTCGCCACATTGCTCACAGAGCCCGCGGCGAGCGAGGTCCGCGAGGCCCAGCGGGCCAGGCTACGGGCAGTCGGCGCCGAGCTCGCCACGAACCACCGGCACATCCAGGCCGCGGGGCTGCGGATCCCGTGGTGGCTTCCTACCGTTGTGCCCCTCTCTAGTAACCAGCCCGTGCGGCCGCCAGATGTCGAGTCGCTGCTGAGCCCCTTTCTCGTCCATATCGAGGCCCTGGCCGCCGAGCCCGACGCGCGGCTGACCCAGTCGCAGGCCGATCGCGTCGCCCTGCTCGGCTCCTACGCGCCACTGGTGGCTCGCCTGGAGGCCGCTGCCGGCTGGTACGACCTGTTGAGCTGGATCGACAGCGCAGCCGTCATCAGGCTGCAGGCGCTCTCGCTGATCCTGGTGCTGGGTTTGCTGGCCGTCGAGGCCTTCGTTATCTTCCGGCCCATGTTCCGCGAGCTGGCCAACGAGCAGCGCGAGCTGGCCCTGCTCTCGCTCGTAGCGAGCCAGACCGACAACGGTGTGATCATCACCGACGAGCTGGGCCGGGTCGTCTGGATCAATGAGGGCCTCACGCGAATCTCCGGCTACACCCTGGCCGAGCTAGAGGGCCATACGACCGGGGCGATCCAGCAGGGCCCCGCAAGCGACCCGGCGACGATCAAAGCGCTGGGCGAGGCGCTCTGGGCTGGCGAGCCGATCGCCGCCGAGATCGTGAACTATCATAAGAGCGGGCGCCCCTACTGGCTCGCAATCTCGATCACGCCCGTCCGTGGCCCCCACGGGCGGGTCGAGCGCTTCATCGCGATCGAGAGCGACATTACAGAGCGCAAAGAGCTCGAGGAGTCGCTGCGCGCCTCGCTGAAAGACCTTGCCGATGTGCGCTTCGCCCTCGATCAGGCCGCGATCGTCGCCATCACCGACCAGGAGGGGGCGATCCTCGAGGCCAACGATCTGTTCTGCCAGATCTCGGGCTACAGCCGCGGCGAGCTGATCGGCCAGACCCACCACATCATCAATTCGAAGTATCACGATCAGGCATTCTGGCGCGATCTCTGGGGCACGATCGAGCAGGGTAAGGTCTGGCGCGGCGAGATCCGCAACTGCGCCAAGGACGGCCGCCTATACTGGGTGTACTCGACGATTGTGCCGTTCCTCAACGAGGCGGGCAAGCCGACGCGCTACCTCGCCGTGCGCTTCGATATCAGCGAGCGCAAGCGGGCCGAGCAGGCCCTGCGCGAGCGGACGATGCGTCTTCAGCTACGCGCCGATATCGCCGCGATCGTGGGCGGCACGACCGATGAGGGCCCGATCATCGCCGGGGTGATCACTGAGCTGGCGTGTCACTTCCCTGACGTGCGGGTGGCCTACTCGACCATCGACGAGTATGGGCAGCTGACGGTGCTCTGCTCGCGCGAGCCGGCCGGGATGCCCTCGCTCGCCGAGATGACCGTCGATCTGCATATGGCCCCCGCCTATCTGGACGCCCTGTGTGCTAGCGAGACGCTGATTGTCGGCGACGTGGCCAACGATGTGCGGCTCGCGCCCCTCGGCGCCGCGCTGGCCGCCGGCGGGACGTATGCGCTGCTCGACGTGCCGGTCGAGCACAGCGCCGGGCTGGTTGGCCTGCTCTGCTTCGATGCGCCCCAGCCGCGCCTGTGGAGCAAGCACGAGGCGGTGACGCTACGCGAGGTCGCCGACTATCTTAGTCTGGCCCTGCACGACGCCTATATCCAGCGCGAGCGCGCCCGCGCCGAGGCGGCCCTGCGGGCGAGCGAGGAGCATCTGCGCTTCCAGAAGACTCTGCTCGAGTGTCAGGGCGAGGCCTCGCCCGAAGGGCTGCTGGTGGTCGGCACCGATGGCCGCGTGCTCTCGATAAACCGGCGCTTCCTCGAGCTCTGGGCGCTCCCGGAGGAGTTGCTGACGCTAGGGACGCGCGCCGACCGCATGGCCATGGTCACCGATCGGATCGACGATGGCGCGGCCTTCGCGGCCCGGATCGAGGAGCTGTATGCGAACCCGGCCATGGTCGCCAACGACGAGATCTATCTGCGCGACGGGCGCACCTTCGAGCGCTACAGCGCGCCGGTGCGCAGCGCCGATGGCGAGCTGTTCGGGCGTTTCTGGTCGTACCGCGATATCACCGCGCGGGTCGCGGCCGAGGCGGCCCTGCGGACGAGCGAGGCGACCAACCGGGCTCTGCTCGACGCGCTGCCCGATCTGATGTTCCGCGTGCGCGCCGACGGCCTGTTCCTTGACTACAGGGCCTCGCGCAACAGCGACCTGGCGGTGCCGCCCGAGGTGTTTCTCGGCCGCCGCATCGCAGAGGTCTTTCCGCAAGAGCTGGCAGACATCCTGATGGCCGCGGTGGCGACGACCCTGGCGACCGGCACCCTTCAGCTCGTCGAGTACGCGCTGCCGGTCGGCGAGGTGATGCGCGACTACGAGGCCCGGCTGACGCCGATCGGGGGCGACAAGGCGCTGGTGATCGTACGCGATATCAGCGAGCGCAAGGCCAGCGACCGGCTCAAGAACGAGTTCGTGGCGATGGTCAGCCACGAGCTGCGCACGCCCCTCACCGCGATCCGCGGCTCGCTCGGCCTGATCTCGGGCGGTGTCGCGGGCGCGCTGGCGCCCCAGGTCCGGGCGATGATCGACATCGCCCACAAGAACAGCGAGCGCCTGGTGCGCCTGATCAATGACATCCTCGACATCGAGAAGATCGAGTCGGGCAAGATGAGCTTCCACCGCGGGCCGCTCGACCTCGGCCACCTGCTCGCCCAGACGATCGAGGCGACGAGCGCCTATGGCGCCCAGTACGGGGTCAGCTTCGCGCTCGAGCCGGCGCCGGAGACACAGATCTTCGCCGACGCGGACCGCATGGTGCAGGTCTTCACAAACCTGCTCTCGAACGCCGCCAAGTTCTCACCGCCCGGCGAGGCGGTGCTGGTGCGGGTGAGCCGGCACGAGGGCATGGTGCGGGTCGGTGTCAGCGACCACGGCCCTGGCATCCCCGAGTCCTTCCACGACCACATCTTCCAGAAGTTCGCCCAGGCCGATTCCTCGACCACACGGGCCAAGGGCGGCACCGGGCTCGGCCTGAGCATTGTCCGGGCGATCGTCGAGCGCCACGGCGGCAGCGTGAGCTTCGAGAGCGAGCCAGGGGCTGGCGCGACCTTCTTTGTCGACCTGCCCGAGTGGCGGCCTGTCGCAAGCGCGGCCATGGTGCTCCCCGTCGGCCGCGTCCTGGTCTGCGAGGACGACCCCGATGTCGCGCACCTGCTGACGCTGATGCTCCAGCAGGCCGGCTTTGCCGCCGAGGTCGCCTACTCGGCCGACGACATGCGCGCGCACCTGGCCTCCGGCAGCTACGATGTCCTGACGCTTGACATTCGCCTGCAGCACCAGGATGGGGTCGAGCTTATTCGCGAGCTGCGGGCGCGCGCGGCGACGGCGCGCCTGCCGATCATTGTCGTCTCGGGCCAGGTAGAGCAGGCGCGCGAGGATCTGGGCGACTCGGTCAGCCTGGTCGACTGGCTGGCCAAGCCAATCGACCCCGCGCTGCTCGTGGCCGCCGTCACCCAGGCTGTCCGCCACGGCCCGTCGGGGGCGCCGCGCGTGCTGCACATCGATGACGACCCGGATGTCGTCCATGTGGTCGCAAGCCTGATCAGCGATGTGGCGACGGTGATCCACGCCGAGACGCTGGCCGAGGCGCGGGCCCGCATTGCCGAGGCTCATTTTGATCTGGCGATCGTCGATCTCGTGCTGCCAGATGGGTCAGGCCTCGAGGTCTTGCCGGCGCTCGGTGCGCAGCGCCCGCCGACCCCGGCTGTGCTCTTTTCGGTTCACGAGCTTGACCCCGCGCTGACCGGCCAGGCCGCCATCACCCTGGTGAAGTCGCGTGTGACCAACCAGGAGCTGCGAGATACGATCATTCGACTACTTGCCGCGCCCTGCCCCCGAGCCGGCAACGACGGCGTGAGCCAATGCGAGAGCATCTAATGAGCATCCCTCCCCTGACCCGCATTCTGTTCGTCGAGGATGACCCCGACATCCAGGCCGTCGGGCAGCTGGCCCTCGAGGTAGTCGGCGGTTTTCAGGTGGCTGTGTGCAGCTCAGGCGCCGAGGCCCTTGTCGTCGCGCCCAGCTTCGCGCCGGACCTGGTTTTGCTTGACGTCATGATGCCTGTGATGGACGGGCCAGAGACCCTGAAGCAGCTGCGCACGGTCGCTGCGACCCAGAGCACGCCGGTGGTCTTTATGACTGCGAAGGTCCAGCGGCACGAGATCACGCACTACCTCGGCCTTGGGGCAGTGAATGTTATCGCCAAGCCATTCGACCCGATGACGTTGGCGTCCGCGATTACCGAGATCTGGACGACACATCATGGCTGATCCATCAGTGGCCCAGCAGCAGATCCAGCTGCTGCGCACGGTCTACACCGCGCAGCTCGCCGAGAAGCTCGACCGCCTGCGGGCGGGGCGCCATGCCTTGGTCCTTCCGCCCTGGAACCCCGAGCGTGCCATAGAGTACCATCGCCAGGCCCACAACCTGGCCGGGTCGGGGGCGACCTTTGGCTACAGCGAACTATCGCTGGCGGCCCGATGCCTCGAGCAGACCCTGATGCCGCTGTGCGAGCAGACGGCGCCGCCCACCACCCCGCAGCTCGAGGCCATCGACAGGGCGCTCGAAGCGCTCGGGGCGACTGTCCGCGCGCTGCGGACGGCTGATGCGCCCGGGGTGCAAGCGCTGGCGCCGCCGACGCGGCCGGTGTTACGCACGCAGACCCTGGTCCTGGTTGACGACGACCCCCAGGCCAACGAGAGCCTGGCCATCCAGCTGGGCTACTTCGGCTACAGCGTGCATACGGTGAGCGATCTCGACGCGCTGCCCGGGGTCGTACACGATGTCTCTCCCACGGCGATCGTGCTGAGCCTGGCCCCGCCCGAGAGCGGCCAGGCCGAGGTGCTCGCGGCCACCCTGCGCGGGCCGGGCCTCACCGCGATGCCGATCGTCTTCCTCGCGCAGCGCACCGACCTCGAGGCGCGGCTCCAGGCGGTACGCGCCGGTGGCAGCGCCTTTGTCCCCAAGCCAGTCGACGTCAGCGACCTGGTGATGTTGCTCGACACGCTGACCTCTGTCGCGCCGCCGGAGCCGTACCGGGTGCTGATCGTCGACGACTCGGTGCTGGTCGCGCGGACGCACGCGCTGATCCTACGCGCGGCGGGGATGCAGGCCAGCGTTGTGAACGATCCGGTCGATCTGTTGCCCGCTCTGGCCGAGCAGCAGCCCGACCTGGTGCTGATGGACATGTACCTGCCCGGCTGCGAGGGGCATGAGCTGGCGGCCATGATCCGGCAGCAGGCGGCCTTCCACGGCATGCCGATCGTCTTCCTCTCGGCCGAGACAGACCGGGAGATCCAGCTGGCGGCGATGGGGCAGGGCGGCGATGACTTTCTGACCAAGCCGGTGCCGCCCGCCCACCTGGTGGCCGCCGTGAAGAGCCGGGTCGAGCGCGCCCGCGCTATCCGCGGCCAGCTGAACCGTGACAGCCTGACGGGCCTGCTCACGCACGCGGCGACCACCGAGCAGCTCGTGCGCGAGCAGGCCCGGGTGCAGCGCTACGGGAGCTGGCTGAGCGTCGCGATGATCGACATCGACCATTTTAAGCGCGTCAACGATACCTACGGCCACGCCACCGGCGACCGGGTGCTGAAGAGCCTGGCGCGGCTGCTGCGCCAGCAGCTGCGGGCGAGCGACGTGGTGGGGCGCTACGGCGGCGAAGAGTTCGTTGTGCTGCTGCCCGATACCGATAGCGAGCAGGCCCACGGGGTGCTCGAGCGTGTCCGTGAGCGGTTCACGCATGTGCTGCATCAGGCCGGCGAGGCCTCGTTCACGGTCACGTTCAGCGCGGGGGTCGCGAGCCTGCCGCCGTTCGACGACTGCAATGGCGTGCTCGAGGCCGCCGACGCCGCGCTGTACGGGGCGAAGCAGGGTGGGCGCAACCGGGTGCTGCTCGCCAAGAATATGACCGCGTCTGTCCTCGCCGCGAGCGCGTATGTACGGCAAGGCGCGCCCTCCATCGATGCCTTTGGGCCAGCGATGCGGCATGAGGATGGATCTCCGATCAGAGGGCTGGTGGTGGACGACGACGGCGATCTGCGGGCCGTGCTCGCGAGCTGGCTGGCTGGCTGGGGCTGGGCCGTCGAGCTTGCCGCAAGCGGGGCGGAGGCCCTGGCCTGCATCGAGCAGAGCCCCCCGGATGTGGTGCTGCTGGACGCCCTGATGCCGGGCCTCGGCGGCCTGGAGGTGCTGAAGGAGATCCGCGCGCGTGCGCTGGATATGGCCGTGATCATGGTCACAGCCTTTAGCTCTGAGCAGCTCGCCATCGGCGCCCTGCGCCACGGCGCGGACGATTACGTGCGCAAGCCGCTCGAGCCGGCGGCGCTGCGGGCCGTGCTCGAGCGCACCTTGAGCCACCTTGTGCTGCGGCGCGAGCACGCGGCGCTCCAGCGGCGGCTGTCGGAGGAGCTGGCCCGCTCCGCCGAGGTCCAGACCCACCTGCTGCGTTTGACCACGGGGTAGAGGGGCGGGCGCCCAGAAAGGGCGCCCCTCGACCGCCTTGCCCGTGCGGCGGGTCACGGGCTGCCCGCGTTGAGCATATAGCCCGCGCCGCGGACGCTGACGATCAAGCCGGGGGTGCGGGGGTCGACCTCGATCTTCTGGCGGAGCCGATGGATGCGGACCTTGATCAGCTCGCGGGCCTCGGCCAGCGAGGCGCAGGGGTAGTGCAGCACCGCGCGGGCCAGCTCTTTGGCTGAGAGCACCTGATTGTCACGCCGGGCCATATAGAGCAGCAGATCAAACTCGCTGCCTGAGAGGGGGACTGCCCGTCTGTCTATGGTCGCCCGCCGCCGCAAGAGATCGAGCTCGAGGCGCCCGACGCGCAGGTGGGTCTCGCTATCGCCGCCGCAGAGGTAGAGCGGCGCCGCAGGCTCGGCGATCCGGCGCAGCTGAGCGCAGAGCTGACGCAGGGCCTGCTCGCGCTCGACGCGGGCGCGCCGACGCGCGAGCGCGGCCGCGGCCCGCTCCTCGAGCTCGCCACGACCGGCGGGCTTCCGGGGGTAGGTAATAATCACCTCAAGGTCCGGGTCGAGGGCCCGGGCCTCGTC
>JAAXUL010000754.1 GCA_013336035.1 Chloroflexales bacterium | reverse complement strand
CCTGGTCGGGCTCTACCAGGGCGAGCAGGAGGCGGAGATTTATCGTCGGCGGCCAGGCCCGGCCCCCGTGAGCGGCGCCCCGCTCGAGCGCACCGCGCGGCTCCAGCTGCGCCCGGGCGAGTGCTTCGCGCTGCTGCCGCCCAACCGGGCGCTCTACCGCGTGGTCATCACCAGCGCCCAGCCCGCCCTGAGCCTCCACCTGGCCGGCTGGAGCAAGGCCTGGCGCCGCGAGCGCTTCAGCGACGGCGCCGGGATCTAAGCGCACGCACGCCCTGCGTGCGGCACGCAAGGGACCGGAACGGTGGTTACTCAGGGAGAGCTTGCCCTCCCTGAGACCCTCCCGCCTTCCTACCGCCCGGCGGCCTTGCGCAGGGCCTCGACGCGGTTGGTGCGCTCCCAGGGCAGGTCGATGTCGGTGCGCCCGAAGTGGCCGCCCGCCGCCGTCTGACGGTAGATCGGCCGGCGCAGCTCCAGGTCGCGGATGATCGCGCCCGGGCGCAGGTCGAAGACCGCGCTCACCGCCTTGAGGATGACCTCGTCGGCGACCTTGCCGGTGCCGAAGGTCTCGACGCTCAGCGAGAGCGGCCTGGCCACGCCGATCGCGTAGCTGACCTGGAGCTCGACTCGCTCAGCCAGGCCGGCGGCGACGATGTTCTTGGCGGCCCAGCGCGCCGCGTAGGCCGCGCTGCGGTCCACCTTCGAGGGGTCCTTGCCCGAGAAGGCGCCGCCGCCGTGGCGAGCCACCCCGCCGTAGGTGTCGACGATGATCTTGCGCCCGGTCAGGCCGGTGTCGCCCATGGGGCCGCCGACCACGAAGCGCCCGGTCGGGTTGACGAAGATCTTCGTCTCAGCGTCGAGCCACTCGGAGGGGATCTCGGCCTTGATCACGTGCGCGATAATGTCGGCGCGGATCTGCTCCTGGCTGACCTCAGGGGCGTGCTGAGAGGAGATCAGCACCGTATCGACGCGCACGGGCTTGCCATAGCTATACTCGACCGTGACCTGGCTCTTGGCGTCGGGGCGCAGGTAGGCGAGCGTGCCGTCCTTGCGCACCTTCTCGATGCGGCGGATGAGCCGGTGGGCCAGGGCGATGCTGGCCGGGGTCAGCTCGGGGGTCTCGTCGCAGGCGAAGCCGAACATCATGCCCTGGTCGCCAGCGCCGACGGCCTCGACCTCGGCCGCGGAGAGCTCGCCGGTCTTGGCCTCGAGGGCCTGATCGACGCCCTGGGCGATGTCGGGCGACTGGCCGTGGATGGCCACCAGCACGCCGCAGGTGTCGGCGTCGAAGCCGAACTCGGCGCTGGTGTAGCCGATCTCCTTCACGGTCTTGCGCACGATCTCCTCGATCGGGATGTAGCCCTTGGCGTAGGTGACTTCGCCAAGGACGACGATCAGGCCGGTGGTCGTGGCGGTCTCCACCGCCACGCGGGCGCGCGGGTCGTGGGCCAGAAACGCGTCGAGGATCGCGTCGCTGACCTGGTCGCAGAGCTTGTCGGGGTGGCCGCTGCTGACGCTCTCGCTCGTGAAATAGAAGCGGGGGGACTGGGTGAAGGTGGTTGCCATCGCTGCGAGCTCCTGTGGTGTTGGGAAGGCGGGGCAACGTCAGGCGCCAGGGTGCGCCTGCCCGTTGCGTTGACGAAACGTGATCCGTGGCGGCGGGGGCCCCTGGAGCTGGGGCAGCACCGCCCGCCCGAGCAGCTCGATCGGTCGTAGGAGCGCCTCGGGGTCTGGTCCGCCGGACACGAGTACACAGAGCACCTCATCGAGCCCGTCGGTGCTCTGGGCGATCGCGAGCTGCCCCGCCACCTGCGCTGGGAGGCCCAGCAGGGGCGGCTCGCCGGTGGGGCTGATCAGGGGCATGACTGGGGGCAGCCGGCGCGTCAGGGCTAGCGTCTCGGGCACATCCGCGCCCACGGCGATGCTGAGCAGGCGCGACACCCAGCCGGGCTGCGCCGCGCGCGCGTCGTGGTAGCGGGCCAGCCTGAGCAGCCGCGCGTGGTGCGAGTCCCCCGGGACCAGCAGCAGCCCAAAGCCGGCCGTGCCGGCGATCACCGCCGTCGTCTCGTCGGCCAGCAGCAGGAGGCGGCGCGCCTTCGCGGATGGGTCATTCGCGCCAAGGGGCTCCACCAGCCCGTCGAGGAGATCCAGGCCCGCGGCGTGAGCGTCGAGGGACGCAGCGCGCAGATCGAGGGCCACGCGGAGCCGGCCCGCGCTGAGGGCTGCGAGATCGGCGAGCTCGTCACGGAGGGCGCGCCGCAGCGCGGCCGGCGGCAGGGGCAGGATGAGGCCCAGCGTGATACGGTCGGTCACGACGCTGAGCTGCCGGGCCAGGCTCAGGGCCAGCGGGAGGCGCGGCGGGGTGCTTATCCACTGCTGGGCCAGCCAGATGGTGTGGAAGGCGGCGTGCTCAGCGGTGATCGCCTGGCGCTCGGCCTCGATCGCCGCGCGGGTATACCGGCGCCCGGGTGGCTGATCCGTTGGCACAACGAGTGAGCAGCGCATACGACCTCCTCGCTAGCCGGTCGAGCATCATAGCCTTGCCTTGACTCAGACTTGCGATAAAGTTAATATAAGTAATAGATATTGTCAAGATGTAGGATACTGCTGTATCCTCACCTGGTAGGCGAAGGAGAACCACCCATGCCCCAGCTGTTTGAACCGCTCACCGTCCAGCAGGTGACCCTGCGCAACCGCATCGGCCTCGCCCCCATGTGCCAGTACAGTGCCAGCGACGGGCACGCGAGCGACTGGCACCTGGCCCACTACGGCGCCCGCGCGGCCGGCGGCGCCGGCCTGATCATCGTCGAGGCCACCGCCGTCGAAGCGCGCGGCCGCATCTCCCCGGCCGACCTGGGCCTCTGGGCCGACAGCCAGATTGCGCCGCTCGCCCGCATCGCCCATTTTCTGGAGGCCCAGGGCGCCGTGCCCGGGATCCAGATCGCCCACGCGGGGCGCAAGGCCGGCACCGCGCTGCCCTGGGCGGGCGGCACACCGCTGAGCGACGCCCAGGGCGGCTGGCCCAGCGTCGGGCCAAGCGCGCTCCCCTTTGCCGCGGGCTATCGCACCCCGCTCGAGCTGAGCGCTGCTCAGCTCGCCGAGATCCAGGCCGCCTTTCGCGACGCGGCGACGCGGGCGCTTCAGGCCGGCTTCCGCTGGCTGGAGCTCCACGCCGCCCATGGGTATCTGCTCCACTCGTTCCTCTCGCCCCTGTCGAACCAGCGCACCGACCGCTATGGCGGCAGCTTTGAGAACCGCATCCGCATGCTGATCGAGACCACCCGCGCCGTCCGAGAGCGCTGGCCCGCCACGCTCCCCCTGACCGTGCGGATCTCAGCGACCGACTGGGTGGAGGGCGGCTGGACGCTGGTCGAGTCGGTCGCCCTGGCCCGGCACCTGGCGGAGGAGGGGATCGATCTGATCGACTGCAGCTCAGGCGGCACCTCGCCCGCGGCGCAGGTGCCCGTGGGCCCTGGCTACCAGGTGCCCTTCGCCGAGACGATCCGGCGCGAGGCCGGGATCGCCACCGCGGCGGTCGGGCTGATCACCACCGCTGAGCAGGCCGAGACGATCGTCCAGCGCGGGCAGGCCGACCTGGTGCTGCTCGGCCGCGAGCTGCTGCGCGACCCGCACTGGCCGCAGCGCGCTGCGCTGGCGCTGCGTCAGCCGCCGCCTGTGCCACCCCAGTACGCGCGCGCCTGGTGAGTAGTGGTCGGCACGGAGGGTTTCAGGGAGAGCTCGCCCTCCCTGAAACCCTCTTTTCGTCTTTGATGGTGCTGCAAGCAGGGCTTGCGCGCAGTTAATTGATCCGGCGCTGCTTCCCGGCCCAGAGCTGCTCGCGCAGGTGGGCCTTCTGGATCTTGCCGGTGCTCGTCTTCGGCAGATCGCGGCATCGACATCGGCCTGGTCGGCAGCAGCCCCGCCGCCAATGGCGTCTCGCAGGACCTGCCCTACGACGTGATCGCCATCTACGACGTGATCGGCAACGCCGAAGCCCTGGCCGCCCGGGCGCCGATCAAGAGCATCGCCGAGCTCAAGGGCAAGAAGATCGGGGCGCCCTTCGGCTCGACCACCCACTACTCGCTGCTCCAGATCCTCCAGCTAAACGGCATCAAGCCCGACGAGGTGACCCTGCTCGACCTGAACCCCTCCGACCTGCTGGCCGCCTGGACCCGCGGCGACATCGACGCCGCCTACGTCTGGCAGCCGACGCTCCAGAAGCTCTACGACAGCGGCGGCACGAAGCTGATCGGCAGCGACGAGGTGGCCGCCAAGGGCTTCCCCACCTTCGACCTGGCCGTGGCGACCCGCGACTTCAGCAGTAAGTACCCCGAGGTGGTCGCGGCCTATGTGCAGACGCTCTCGCGGGCGGTCAACCTCTACCGCGCCAGCCCTGAGCAGGCGACGGCCTACATCGCCCAGGAGCTCAGCATCACCCCCGAC
>JAAXUL010001549.1 GCA_013336035.1 Chloroflexales bacterium | reverse complement strand
AGACTGGTTTACAGACTCATGGCACTACAGAGGCTTCGACCTTGATGCCAGCCGTCAGCACAAGTGTACCATTTTCATGCGGTGTTGTGCGCGAATCGCATGGACGGCTGGTTTGAACATCTCACCGCCGGTGGGCCGCGCCCGCCCCTCCCCGAGGGCCCGCGCGTAGCACTCACTGGCCCGGCCGCCTCGCAGCCCACCGCCGCACAGCCCACAGCGTCCGCCGGCTCGCGGGCGGCCTCGTCGGGGAAGGCCGCCGCACCGCTCGTGCTGACGGACGCGAGCTTCGACCAGGTGGTGGGGGGCAGCGCGACGCCAGTGCTGGTGGACTTCTGGGCGCCGTGGTGCGGGCCGTGTCGCACGGTCGCGCCCGCGGTCGAGCGCCTCGCGCAGGAGTTTGCCGGGCGCGCAGTGGTCGCCAAGCTGAACGTGGACGAACACCAGCGGGCGGCGCAGCGCTTCGGGATCAGCAGCATCCCGGCGCTGTACATCTTCAAGGGGGGCCGGGTGGTCGAGCGCCTGGTGGGCGCCCAGCCCGAGTCGGCGCTCCGCCAGGCCCTCGCGCGGCATACCGGCGCGTAGGCTGCGTGGAGCGCGGTGGATCTGGCGCCGGCACCGCGTGGCTGGGGCGAGGCATCCCGGGGCTCGCCCCAGCCGGCGCTATACTGGAGCGTCGCCCGCTGCGCAGGAAGGATCGTCCCATGACCACCGCCAGGATCGACTCGCTTGAGGCCTTTCGCGCCGCCCACCCCGCCTACGACGAGACTGCCGCTCTCGATGATCTCCGGGCCAGGGAGCACGCCCGGCTCGACGCCGAGGGCCAGGTCTACCTCGACTACACGGGAGGCGGGCTCTACGCTGACTCCCAGCTGCGCGCGCACCTGGAGCTGCTGCGCACGCACACTTTCGGCAACCCCCACTCGTGCAACCCGACCTCGCAGGCCGCCACCGCCCTCTGCGAGGGCGCGCGCGCCGAGGTGCTGCGCTTCTTCCGCGCCGACCCGCAAGAGTACGCCGCGATCTTCACGCTGAACGCCAGCGGCGCGCTCAAGCTGGTCGGCGAGGCCTTCCCCTTCGCGCCGGGCGGGCGCTACCTGCTCAGCGTCGACAACCACAACTCGGTCAACGGCATCCGTGAGTTCGCCCGCGCCCGTGGCGCCGAGGTGACCTACCTGCCGGTGGACGGCGAGACCCTGCGCCTGGACCCGGCGACGGTGCAGGCCCAGCTGGAGCGGCTGGCGCCGGGCGCGGCCGGGCTCTTCGCCTACCCGGCCCAGTCGAACTTCAGCGGGGTGCAGCACGACCTGGGCCTGATCGCGGCCGCCCAGGCCAGGGGCTGGGATGTGCTGCTGGATGCGGCGGCCTTCGTACCGACCAACCGGCTCGACCTGAGCATCTGGAAGCCGGACTTCGTATCGGTCTCGTTCTACAAGCTGTTCGGCTACCCGACCGGGATCGGGGCGCTGCTGGCCCGCCGCACGGCGCTGGCCCGGCTGCGCCGGCCCTGGTTCGCTGGCGGGACCATCACGATCGCCTCGGCCCAGGGCGGCGGCCACTTCCTCGCTGACGGCGCGACCGGCTTCGAGGACGGGACGATCTCCTACCTGGGGCTCCCGGCGGTGAGCATCGGCCTGCGCCACCTCGAGGCGGTCGGCGTCGAGCTGATCCACCAGCGGGTTGAGCTGCTCACCGGCTGGCTGCTGGACGAGTTGGGCGCGCTGCGTCACCGTA
>JAAXUL010000135.1 GCA_013336035.1 Chloroflexales bacterium | reverse complement strand
AGTACCGGGGCGCCCAGTCTGACCCCGCGCTGCTCGACGAGCTGGCCGCCCTGGCGGCGGGCGCGCGCCTGTCGGCGGCCGCCGACGCCTTCCGGCCCGTGGACAGCAAGGTGACACGGGCCGAGGAGGTCGGGCTGCCCCTGCTGCTGCTGGCCCTGTGCCTGCTGCCGCTCGACATCGCCCTGCGGCGCCTGATGCTGCGCCGCAGCGACTTCGGGGCCGCGCGGGCCTGGGCCGCCGCGCGCGCGAGCCGCCCCGCCCCCGTCGCCCCGGCCGACCCGACCCTCGAGCGCCTCCAGGGCGCCAAGCGGCGGGCCGGCGCCCGCATCAGCGGCCAGGAGCCCCCGGCCGGGCAGTCGCCTGACGCGCCAGCTCAGCCCCACAGCCCGTCGCCCCCGCCGCCGCCCACCGCCCCCGACGACGACCCGCTCGAGCGCCTGCGCGCCGCCAAAGAGCGGGCCAGGCGGCGGGCCGCCGGAGATATGGACGGGTAGCTGCCGCCGCAGGCGCGCCGCCGATCTACCACGCAGGCGAATCCATCTGGGGCGGGGAGAAGTAATCTCCCCGCCCTCTGGCGTGCCGGGGCGCAACCAAAGCAGGATTCTTCTTTCTTAATGCTATATTTATGCTGAGTAGAGGATCAGAATCTTTCGGTGAATGAGATTCACCTTAACACACGCCAGGCATCAAACTATACTCATCCCAATCTCAACTAGTCCAGCACCAGACCCTGAGCGTATAGCCAAGGGACGAGCTGTGATAATGGCGCATCGACGCACCACGAAGCTGACCAGCCACCTGCTTGTGACCCTGGTTCTGGTATGCCTGCTAGCCGGCTGCACCGGGACGACCCCCGCCCCGACCCCCGCCCCGACCCCCACCCCCACCCCCACCCCCATAGGGCGCATCGAGCTCCAGCGCAGCGGCGGCATCATGGGCCTGCACGACACACTCCAGGTAGATCTAGACGACGGAAACGCCACCCTCACCCGCGACAAGGAGCGGATCGACAGGCGGCTCGACGAGCTGACGCTCACGCGCCTGCGTGAGACAATCGCGACCGCCGACCTCCCCAGCCTGAGCCCCGAGTATATGCCCACCTCAGCCTGCTGCGACTTCATCGAGTACCGCATCGCCTACAACGCCTACAGCATACGAACGACCGACGCCTCGCTACCCGATCAGCTTCGCCCCGTTATCACCGCCCTCGAGATGATCATCGCCGAGATTGGGCGCCAGACGTAGCTGCCGATCAACCGACCGGCAGCGCGCATGGCGGGTAGCAGCCTTTCAGCTCAGAGCCACCCATTTGAATGCAGAAAGGGCTCTTCATGAGACCAGCGATCCGGCTCGTATCGGCCACCCTCGTCGTGCTATGTATCCTAGGGCTTGGTCTCAGACCTACCAGACCATTGACAATCCAGGCGCAGGAGCAGATCGCGGACGAGGCGCCGCAGCGCGTATTTCAGGATCTGCTGGTCGCCCCCCACCCAGAGCTTGGCCAGCCCCAGGGCGCCACGCTCAGCGAGGCCGGGACACCTGATCCAAAGCAGGTGGCCCTGGCCTTCGTCAGCGGCGGGCAGGCCGGCCTGCTCGCCACCGCCCCGGAGCTAAGCTGGGACATCAAGGCGAGCGAGAGCCTTGACCCGGGCGTGCAGGTGGTGCGGCTCACCCAGACCAAAGGCGGGGTGCCGATCTTCGGCGCGGGGCTTACGATGCAGGTCGAGGGCGACAGCGTGCGCAGCATCAGCGGCGCGTTTGTGCCAGCCGTCGCCGCCGACACCAAGCCGGCCCTGAGCGTTGACGAGGCGCTGAAGGCAGCCCGCGTGGCCCTCGCCAGCGCCGCCGGAGACGAGGCTAGCTCGCCACAGGCGGAGCTAAAGAAGTCGCAGCTGAGCGACAGCGAGCTCGTCCTGTTCAACCCGGCGCTCTTCGACCTTGGGCAGGCGCCGACCGCCCTGGCCTACCGTCTCGTGCTCACCACGCCCGACAACAGCCTAAGCACGACGGTCATCGTGGATGCGCTAAGCGGGAAGCCGCTACTCCAGTACGACAACCACGACATCGCCCGCAACCGCAGCGTCCGCGACGCGAACGGCGCCACGAACGTCAACGCGGCGGCCTGCTACCGCGAGGCCGGGCCCGTCGGCACGCCCAGCAGCGAATGCACCGCGGCGTTCCAGAACATGGGCCTGACCTACGACTACTTCCTGAACACGCACGGCCGCGACAGCTTCAACAACGCCGGGGCCGAGATGATCACCGTGGTGCGCTACGGGACCATCGCCAACGCCTACTGGGACGGCCAGCTCACCGTCTTTGGCCCCAGCTTCGCGACCCGCGATGTCGTCGCCCACGAGTGGACCCACGCCGTCACGCAATACACGGCCGGGCTGATCTACCAGAACCAGTCGGGGGCCCTCAACGAGGCCTTCTCGGACATCTTCGGGGCCATGGTTGACCGCGACGACTGGCTGGTCGGCGAGGACACGTCGGCCGGCACATTCCGCGATATGGCCAACCCGCCTGCCCATGGCCAGCCCGATCGGGTCAGCAACTACAACTGTACAACCTCCGACAATGGGGGCGTGCACACCAACAGCGGCATCCCGAACAAGCTGGCCTACCTGATGAGCGACGGCGGCACCTTCAACGGGCGCACCGTCAGCGCGATCGGGCGCGCGGCCACCGAGCGGATCTTCTACCGAGCGCTCGTGGGCGGGCTGAGCTCACGCGCGACCTTCAGCGACCTCAACAACGCGCTGCTCAGCGCCGCGGCGGCCCTCTACGGCCAGAGCTCGGCGCAGTACACAGCCACCCAGACAGCCGCACAGGCCGTCGAGCTAGGCCAGGCCATCCCCTGCGATACGGCCCAGCCCGACCCCTTCGAGAGCGACAACAGCCCCGCCGAGGCGCGGCAGATCGCCACCGACGGCACGCTGCACCAGCCCCACAACTTCCACGTAGCCGATGACCAGGACTGGATGCGCTTCACCGCCAGCGCCGGCGCCACCTATGTTATCGAGACCACAGGCCTCCAGGCGCGCGCCGACACGGTGATGGAGCTCTTCGCCGCCGACGGCACCACCCGGCTCGCCAGCAATGATGACATTGGCAGCGGCAACCTGGCCTCGCGCATCAGCTGGAGGGCCACCAGCAGCGACACGCTCTTGATCAGGGTGGTCAACTTCGGCGGCACGGGCGGCGCCAACACTGGCTACCAGGTGCGCGTCACCAGCGACGCCCCGCAGGGCGGGGAGGACGCCTACGAGCCGGACAATAGCCGGGCCACCGCCAGGTCGATCACGGTCGGCGGGGCCGCCCAGGACCACAATTTCCACCAGGCGGGCGACGAGGACTGGGTCAGCTTCAGCGCTGTCATCAGCACGCCCTATGTCATCGAGACCTTCGACCTCGGCACGACCAGCGACACCGTGCTCGAGCTGTACAACAGCGCCGGCACGCTGCTTGCCAGCAACGACGATATCCCCGGCAGCTGGGCATCGCGCATTGGCTGGACAGCCCCCGCAAGCGGCGTCTACACGGTCAAGGTGCGGCACTACTGGGGCAGCGGCGGAGCGACGACCAGCTACCGGCTGCGGGTCACGGGCACGGCGCCAGTCGGCGACTCCTTCGAGCCGGACAACAGCGCGGGGGCCGCACAGGCGATCGTGGTCAATGGCGCGACCCAGACCCACACCTTCCACACGCCGGGCGATGAGGACTGGGTCGCCTTCGACGCGACGCCGGCCAACGCCTATGTGATCGAGACGCTCAACCTCACCAGCGGCAGCGACACCGTGCTCGAGCTATACAGCAGCGCCGGCTCGCTGCTCGCCAGCAACGACGACTTCAGCGGCCTGGCCTCGCGGGTCGGCTACATGCCGGACAGCGCGCAGCGGCTGTTCGTGAAGGTACGCCATTTTAGCAGCCGCACCGGCAGCCCGGGCATCGGCTACGATGTGCGCGTCTCTGCTACGCCCATCCATGAGCCTGACCCGCAGGAGCCGGACAACACCCCGGGCCAGGCGCACCAGGTGGTCGCAGGCCCCCTCGACCAGCCGACCATACTGAGCTACAACTTCCACATCCCCAACGACCAGGACTGGGCGCAGCTCAGCACCATCGCTGGCAACACCTACGTCTTCGAGACCACCGACCTCGAGACACGCGCCGACACCGTGCTCACCCTGTTTGCGGCGAACGGCACCACGAGCCTGAACGAGGACGACGATAGCGGCCCCGGGTTCGGGTCGCGGATCGTCTGGGTCGCCCCAAGCAGCGACACGTACTTCCTGCGCGTGCGCCACTTCTCGACAGGGGTGAGCGGGGCCGGTACGGGCTACAGGCTGCGGATCTCTTCGAGCGGCACCACGGCTGATCCAGACATCTACGAGGACGACAACACGGCGGCGGCGGCCCGCCCCATCGGCATCAACGAGGTGGGCCAGGTCCATAACTTCCACGCCGCCGGCGACCACGACTGGGTCACCTTCACAGGCAGCCGGGGGGTCGAGTACACGCTCACGACCTCGCAGCTCGGCACCCGCGCTGACACCGTGCTGGAGCTCTTCGACAGCAGCGGCACGAACCAGCTGGCCTACAACGACGACTACTTGGGCTGGGCGTCGCAGATCGTCTGGACGGCGCCGAGCGACGGCACCTACAAGGCCAGGGTGCGCCAGTTCTCCCCCACCAGCTTCGGGGCCAACACGGCGTACACCCTGCGCCTGTTCAGCGCGAGCGACAGCTACGAGCCCGACAACAGCCAGAGCGCGGCCCGTACGATCGAGGTCAACAGCGCCACGGCCCAGGCCCACAACTTCCACGTCGCAGGCGACCAGGACTGGGTCACCTTCAGCGCGACGAGCGGCTTGATCTACACGATCTACACGGCGAACCTCGGCACGTGCGGGGACACCGTGCTCGAGCTGTACAGCAGCGACGGCGTGGTCCGGGCCGCGAACGACGACAACAACGGCCTGGCCTCGCAGATCGTCTGGCGCACCACCGAGAGCGGCCCGCTCTTTGTGAAGGTGCGCCACTACTCGTCCTTGACCGCGGGCGCCTGCACCACCTACGATCTGCGCGTGTCCGGGGTTGTGGACAGCACCGACCCCTACGAGCCCGACAACACCCGCGCGGAGGCCAGATCGATCACGGTAAACGGCGCCGCCCAGGCCCACAACTTCCACCTCGCCGGCGACCAGGACTGGGTCACCTTCAGCGCGGCGGCCGGGTGGACCTACACCGTCGCCACCTCGGACCTCGGCCCGTGCGGGGACACCGTGGTCGAGCTGTACGACAGCGGCAATAACCTGCTTGGGCTCAACGACGACTATGGCGGGCTGGCCTCGCGCGTCGTCTGGATCGCCAGCGCCGCCCAGCCAGTCTTCGTGCATGTGCGCCACTTTAGCAGCGGGGTCTCGGGCGCCTGCACCGCCTACAACCTGGCCGTGACCGGCCTGGCCGTAGGCCCCGACGCCTTCGAGCCCGACAATAGCCTCGCCGAGGCCTCGTACTTCAGCGTCAACGGCACGGCCCAGACCCACACCTTCCACACCCCGAGCGATGAAGACTGGGTGCGCTTCACGGGCGTCGCGGGCACGATCTACACCATCAACACCTTCGACCTGGGCCTGAACAGCGATACCGTCATGACGCTCTTCGACGCCACGGGCACCCAGCAGCTGGCCTACAACGACGACTACTCGGGCTGGGCGTCGCGGATCGTCTGGACGGCGCCAGGCAACGCCACCTATGCCCTGCGGGTCAAAGCCTTCGGCTCCTCGGGCGGCCGTGAGAGCACCAACTACAGCCTGCGCATTGTCACCGGCGCTTCGCTGGCCGAGGCGGCGTCTCCGGTGCCGTCAGCCCAGGTGGCCTTCGACGCCGACGGCGCCCTGGCCCCCGCCACGGGCGGCCAGCTGCGCCTGACCGGCGCCGAGGTGTCCGGCGTGGCCCAGGTAGGCGCCGAGTTCACCACGATCGTGCGGGCGACGGGCAGCGCGAGCGACTTCAAGCTCAGCGCGCAGACCAAGCCGACCCAGCTTGAGCTGGTGGCCATCCAGCCGCTCGAGCCCTCCGGCGCGGCGTTCGACCTCGCCCTGCACCCGAGCGGGCCGCCCTGGTCGGCCCAGGGCAGCAGCGCGAGCGACCTGGCGGTCTATCAGCCCTGGTCGTCTCAGGGGGAAAGCACGCTTGTGGCGCTGCGCTGGCGCGTGGTCACTCAGCCCGCGAGCAAGCAGATCGTGCTGCCGATCAGCCTGGTCGGGCGCGCCGCCGACGGCACTACCTGGCTGGGCGGCACGGTGACGGTGATCCTGGCCGTAGACGGCGAGCTCAAGGTCGAGGCGGTCAGCCCCAGCGAGCTCGCGCTCAGCGCGAACGCCTTCCTCAGCCTCCAGGTCTCGGGGCTGGCCGGCGAGCTGCCCAAGGTCTACCTCGTCGATGTCGAGAACTCGTCCGAGCAGCAGCTCAGCGACGTGACCTTCGCCCCGGGCGCGAGCGACGCCCTGATCACCAAGGTCGCCGAGACGATCAAGCCGGGGGTCTACAAGGTGCGCGTAGTCGTGACCAGTGGCGCGAGCGCCACCTCGACCGAGACCGTGCGCATCCTGGCCCCGGGCGAGAGCCCGACAACCCCGACCCCCGAGCCATCGCCCAAGCCCGATGTGACGCCTGGCCCCGTCTACCTGCCGATGGTCGTGCGCAACTGAGCCCGCCCGCGCGAATGCGCTAGCGTGCGCCTGAGGCCCTTGCACCCCTCCCCCTCTCTCGGCATGCCGGGAGAGGGGGAGCCGCGCCCTGTCGTGGCGAGGATCGCGCCCCTATAACGTTGGCCCAGCCGGCTGTGCGGGCGCTGTGGGGGCGCAGCCAGCCGTCGCAAGTTGACGGACCTACCCCACCGTCACCTCGGCGGCAGGCTCGGGGCGCCCGTGCCACAGAGCGCCCACCATCACCGCGCCCACGGCGAGGAAGACGCCCGCGAGGCCGAGCGAGAGGGCCCACGGCGGGACGCCGGCGTCGCGCGCGAGGCCCGTGAAGTAGGCCGACAGCGCCGTGGCGAGAGTCAGCGCCGCGTACTCGATGGCGAAGACCCGCCCGAGCAGCCGGTCGGGCACGCGGGTCTGCAGCAGCGCCGTGCTGAAGACCCACTGGATGCTGCCGCCGATATGGGCGAAGAGCACAGCCAGGGCGGCCAGGGGCAGGCCCGGGGCGCCGCTCAGGGCCACGTAGCCGGCCGCCGTGACGAAGAAGGCCAGCGCGGTCGCGCGGCGCAGAAAGCGCTCGCCGTCGCCGCCGAGGCGCTGCGCCAGCAGCGGCGCGAAGCCCGTGACCACCCCACGCGCCGCGTAGAGCAGCCCGATGCTGAGCGCCCCGTCGCGCCCGATCGGGAAGACCTCGCGCCCGAAGAGGGCCAGCAGCAGCAGCACCCCGCCGCCGAGACTCCACATCGCCTTATTGAAGGTCAGCCAGAAGACCTCGCGGTGGGCGAGCACATAGCCAAAGCCCTCGCGCAGCTCCGCCAGAGCCTGGCCCACGCCTCCGGCCTCGGGCCCCGGGCCACGGGTCTCCTCTCTCGAGTCTCGGGTCTCCGGTCTCGCGGCGACGCGCACGGTGGCGATCAGCGCGGCCGAGAGCACGAACGAGAGCGAGTCGAGCCAGAAGGCGGTGGCCACACCGAGGGTGCCGGCGACGAGGCCGCCGAGGGCCGCGCCCAGGGCGAGCATAGCCGACCAGGTGGCGCCGCTGATCGCATTGGCGGCCACCAGCTCGTCGCGGGCGCAGAGGCTGGGCAGGATGGCCGCGCGCGCCGGCTCGAAGAAGGCCGCCAGCGAGACCTTAGCGATCACCGCCGCGTAGAGCAGCCACAGATCCTCGGGGCCGCGCACCAGCAGCAGCAGCAGCACCAGAGCGGCCCGCCCCAGGTCGCTGGCGATCAGCACCAGCTTGCGGGGCAGCCGGTCGACCACGACGCCGGCCAGCGGCCCGACCAGGGCGCCCGGCAGAAACTCGGCCAGCAGCAGCAGGCCCACGGCCTGGCCCGAGCCGGTCAGCTTCAGCATCAGCGTGAAGAGGGCGATGCTATCGAGCCAGTCGCCGAGCTGGCTGACCACCTGGCCGTACCAGAGGCGCCGGAAGTTGCGGTTGCGGCGCAGGAGCGCGACATAGCCGACCATAGGCTAGTCACGCGCCCGCGACTTCATAACCCGCTCGATGACGCGCTGCGACTCGCGCTTGGCGATATCCTCGCGCTTATCATAGCTCTTCTTGCCGCGGGCGATGCCCAGCTCGACCTTGGCGCGGCGGCCCTTAAAATAGACCTTGAGCGGCACCAGGGTCAGGCCCTTCTGGCGGATCAGCCCATCGATGCGGCTGATCTCACGGCGGTGCAGCAGCAGCTTGCGCGGGCGGGTCGGCTCGTGGTTAAAGAAGGTGCCCGACTGCTCGTAGGGCGAGATATGGGCGTCGTAGAGGTAGACCTCTTCGTTATAGACACGGGCATAGCTGCCGCGCAGATTGATGCGGCCCGCCCGCACCGACTTAATCTCGCTGCCGGTGAGGACGATGCCAGCCTCGTAGGTCTCCTCGATATCGTAGTCGTGGCGGGCCTTGCGGTTATCGGCCACGACCCCTGGGGGTGCTTGCTTACCGGCCATAGAGGTGAAAAATGAAAAGTGGAGGGCCGCGCCCCCCACATCGCTGCGAACGCTCCGCTGATTATAGCATGCTGTCGCCCGCGGGCCTCAGTCTGCAGCAGGGGAGGGCCGCTGCTCTTCGTCGCGCAGGGCGCGGCGCAGCACCTTACCCACATTCGTCTTCGGCAGATCGGTGCGCAGCTCGACCTGCCGCGGCACCTTGTAGCCGGTGAGCGAGAGACGGCAGTGCTCGCGCACCTGCTCGGGCGTAATGGTCACGCCCTGCCGTGGCACCACATAGGCCTTGACAAGCTCGCCGCTCTTCTCGTCGGGCAGGCCGATCACGGCCACCTCGGCCACCCCGGCCAGCTTCGCGATGCAGTCCTCGACCTCGTTCGGGTAGACATTGAAGCCGCTGACCAGGATCAGATCCTTCTTGCGGTCGACGATCTTCAAGAAGCCATCGCCGTCCATCTCGGCGATATCGCCGGTGAGCAGCCAGCCATCGTCCGTCAGCACCTTCGCCGTCTCGTCGGGGCGCTGCCAGTAGCCGCGCATCACCTGGGGCCCGCGGACGGCCAGCTCGCCGGACGCGCCGGGGGCGACGGGCTGGCCGAGGTCATCGAGCAGGCGCACCTCGGTACCGATCATGGGCCTGCCGATACTGCCGAGCCGGTTGCCCACAAAAGGGGTTATCGAGACCACGGGCGAGCTCTCGGTGAGGCCGTAGCCCTCGAGGATGGGGGTGCCCGTCACCTGCTGCCAGCGCTCGCCGACAGCGATATGGAGGGAGGTGCCGCCGGCGATACTGTAGCGCAGCTTCGGCGGCGGCTTAGCCGCGAACCACTCCTCGTTCAGCAGCCCGTTAAAGAGCGTATTGACGCCGGGGATCCATGTGACCGGGTAGCGCTCGAGGGCCAGCCGCATATTCGTGAGCGGCCGCGGGCTAGCGATCAGGATGTTCTCGGCGCCCGCGTAGAAGAAGAAGAGCAGGTTGGCCGTGAAGGCAAAGATATGGTACAGGGGCAGCACGGCCAGGGCGCACTCTTTGCCGTAGCTCACATTACCGATCACATGGTTCTCGACCTGAGTGACGTTCGCCAGCAGGTTGCGGTGGGTCAGCATCGCGCCCTTGCTGACGCCCGTCGTGCCGCCGGTGTACTGGAGGGCCGCCAGGTCGTCGCTGGTGATGCCCGCCGTGTAGGACGGCACGTCGGCCTTGCCCGCGCGGATCAGGGCCGCGCCGGCCGCCAGGGCCTCGGTGAACATGATCACGGGCACCGTGCAGGGCGGGACCATCTTCTTCACGTACTTCATCACGCTGTGGGCGACCAGGCCGGCAAGAGGCGGGAAGAGATCGGTCAGGCGCACGAGGATCACATGCTCAAGCTTCGTCGCGGCCATAACCGGGGGCAGCTTATCGGCGAAGAGGTCGACGATCACCAGGGCCCGGGCCCCGCTATCATTGATCTGGTGGATCATCTCGGGGGGCGTGTAGAGCGGGTTAGTGTTGACGAGCACCAGGCCCGCCTTGAGCGCGCCGAAGGCCCAGAGGGGGTAGGCCAGACCATTGGGCAGCTGCAGCGCGATCCGGTCGCCCGCGGCGAGGCCCAGGTGCCCCCGCAGAAAGGCCGCCACCTGATCGGTATAGCAGGCGACCTGCTCGTAGGTCATAGTGCCGGACATCCCGTTGGGCAGCACGGCGGTGAAGGCCCGCTGCCGCGCATAGCGGACACAGGTCCGATCGACCAGCTCGACCAGGTGCTGCGCGGGGAGAAGAACCGATGCCTGGGGGTGAGGCTGCGAGGATCCGGCAAGCTCAATCGTAGTCATAGTCCTCCCTCTCGTGCCACTGGGCGCGGCACCGCGACACGGCGGCCGTCGAACATCGGCAGCGGTATCATTATTATGCTCTTCACACGGCGCCAGGCAATTATAGCACCGCCTGACGGCGGGCGCGCCGCTCAGCCCCTGTGCACGGGCAGCGCGAAGCTGAAGGTGCTGCCCTCGTTGACCCGGCTCTCGAACCAGATGCGCCCGCCGTGCAGCTCGACCAGCTTGCGGGTGATGCTCAGGCCCAGGCCGGTGCCGCCCACCTCGTCGCGCAGAGAGTTATCGGCCCGGAAGAAAGGCGTGAAGATATGCGGGTGGGCCTCGGGCGGGATGCCCACCCCAGTATCGCACACGTCCACGCGCACCTCGCCGCCGCCATTGCACATAGCGACGCGGACATGGCCGCCGCGGGGGGTGTACTTGCAGGCGTTGCCGATCAGGTTCACCGCGATCTGCGCGACCCGCTGGCGATCCGCGCTAATGTGGGGCAGGCCCGCCGGCAGGTCGAGGGTCAGGCCGATCTGGCGCTCGCGAAACTGGCCCGCCAGCACCTCGGCCACATCGCGGATCACCTCGCCCACATCCAGATCCTCGACGCGGAGCGGCACCTCGCCGGCCTCGACCCGCGACATATCGAGCAGGTCGTCGATCAGCTCGACCAGGCGCGTCACATTATTCTTGATCACACGCAGCGGCTCACGGTGGCCCTGGTCCACCTCGCCGAAGGTCCCGAGCAAGAGCATATCCACAAAGCCCCGGATGCTTGTCATCGGCGTGCGCAGCTCGTGCGAAGCCGTGGCCACCAGCTCGCTCTTAAGCCGGTCGGCGGCCTCCTCGGCGGTGATGTCGTGGTAGACCACCACGCTGCCCAGGGCCTCGCCGCGCGACGAGAGGACGGGGGCGCAGTGGGCGCGCACGGTGCGCTCGCCGACACTGATCTTCTGCATACGCGCCTCGACCTCGGCGGTCGCGATCTCGGCGGGCACCCCCGGCAGCGCATAGATCTGGCGCCCCAGGAAGGCCTCGGCGCTAAGCTCAAGGATAGCCTCGGCGGCCGGATTGATGATCCGCACCAGGCCGTGCCGGTCGCTCACCACCACCCCATCACCGATACTGCGCAGCACCGCCAGCAGCTTGCTGGCCTCCTCCTCGCGCTGGGCCACGGTGACGGACAGGCTATCGCTCTGCTCGCTGACATAGCGGTAGAGCTGGGCCTTAGCGAGGGCGGCGGCGGCCTGGGCGGCGGCGGCAGCGGCGATCTGGGCGTGCTCGGCGCTGAAGTGGGCCACCGCGCTATGGACGAGCAGCAGCACGCCCAGCACCTCGCGCTCGAGCATGATCGGCACCGCCAGCACCGAGCGGACCACACTGTCGTAGCTGCCGCGCACCTGCCAGCGATGGTCGCGCGTGGTATCGGGCACGATCGCCGGCGCGCGGTTGACCAGCACCCACCCGGCCAGGCCCTGGCCGCGATCGAGCACCCCCTCGGCGTCGCCCCGATGGCGGCCCATAGTCGTGCGGTAGACCAGGTGGCCCGTGTTGGGCTCGAGCAGCATGATCCCGCCACGCTCGGCGCCGACGTGCTCGGCCACCAGGGCCAGGGTCTTATCGAGCACCTTGCGCTCGTCGAGGGTCACGGCCAGCGAGCTGGCGATATGGTACAGCACCTCGGCCCGGTCGCGGGCCCGCCGCAGCTCGTCGGCGCCCCGCTCGAGGTCGGCCGTGGCCGCCTCGACCCGCTGCGCCATCGTGGCGTAGAGGTCGGCGTTATCGATGGCGGCGTCGGCCTGGTTGGCCAGCAGCTCGAGCAGCGGCACGGCGTCGCGCAGGGCGGCGCGGCGCGGGCGGGCCGCCGAGACGGTGAGCACGCCGCGGACCTCGTCGAGCTGCGTGGTAAGCGGCAGAGCCAGGTGCAGCTCGCCCGACAGCCCGCGGAAGGGCAGGGTCTCGACCTCGAC
>JAAXUL010000753.1 GCA_013336035.1 Chloroflexales bacterium | reverse complement strand
CAGGCGTGCTCGACCACGACGAGCGCGGCGGCCGTGCCGGGCGCGAGGTCGGTGATGGCGGAGCGAACCAGGTCGAGGTCGATCCCGGGGCCCTGCTCCGGGCTCAGCATTGTCTCCAGCGCCGAAGATTGCTCGGGGTACGCCTCGGTGGTCGCCACCAGCCCGAGCAGCGGGTCGATCAGGGCACCGAATGTGCTCACGCTCCCGTCCGGCAGATCCCGCTCCTGGAGCGCGTGGACGGTGCCGTCGGCCTCCTTCATCACAAACCGCAGGTCGATGACCCGGATCATGCCGTGGCCACGCAGCTCGTCGAGCTCGCGCAGGATCTGCCCCTCAAACCGGTCGACGCGGTCGAACGCGAACGCAAGCACCTGGATTGGCCCACTTTGCATGCTGGTACTCTCCTTAGTAGCGCGATGTCGCAGCCTTCAGCCTTCATCCTTCATCCTTGGCCTAGCGCCCGCCGTGGGCCATCATGTCGATCACGATCGCGACGGCCAGGATCAGCCCCTCGTTCTGGCCGGGCTCCACCGCCACCCCGTACTGGTCGCGCAGGCGGAACCACTTCTTCGAGACCTCGGCGATCTTGCGGTCGCCGTCGCCGATGGTGTACTCGTGGTGAAGGATGTTGCCCTGCACCTCGAGGTCGGGCCCGTCGCCGACCTTCACCGTCCAGCGGTCGCGCACCGGTGTGATCAGGGCCTTGCGCACCAGAGCCATGCGCTGGCCGCCCGGCCCTTCGATCTCCATCGTGTCCTTCACGCGCAGCATGCGCTCCTGCACGCGGCACTGGAGCTGGCCCTGGGCATCCTCGATCAGCAGCGTCTTGCGGATGCGCAGGGCCTTGCCGTCGACCTTGAAGGCGCGCCGGCCGTCGCCGTCCTCGATCCAGAAGTCGTCGCCGATGGCGACCATACGCTGGCGCACCTTATAGCGCACCGCGGTCCCGCCGCGGCCGAAGGTTTCGCGCTCCTGCTGGCGCTCCTCGCGCCGCGCCTGCTGTCGTCCGCGCATCATTGTTCGTCCCTTTCTTCGATTTCAGCTGTACAGCGACTGAAGAGCAGCACGGGCGGCTGGCTCTTGCTGATAAAGGCATTGGCCCCCACCGCGCGGGCCTGGGTCTCGTCGTCGGGCTGGGCGCTGAGGGCGAGGGAGCCCGGCGGGCGGCGAGCAGCACCTGCTCGGCCAGATGGTCGGGCAACTCCCAGTCGAGCAGCACCATGTCGGGCCGGAGCGCCAGCAGCCGCACGGTCAGATCGGGCCTGGAGCCGAAGGCGCCGACCAGCTGGATGCCAGGCTGCGCCTCGATGAGAAAGCAGAGGGCGGCGCGGACGTGGTTCTGGCCCTCGATGACGGCGACGCGCATAAGCGCCTCTTATGTGATGTGAGTTCCGAGGGCTACCTGTGGGCGAGGAGTGAGACGACGCGATCACGTGCCCTCTGGTTGTACAGGATGCTCGCGCGTGACGCACGAGCTGTGTGCGTGGTTTGCTGCTGGCTCTTGTGGACAGCTGGAGAGGGATCAGTGAGGATGATCCGCCGCCTATCCACATGGCAGGCGCGCCCTCCGCCGTATGGCCTATACTTCAACCTATGGACGGCTTGGCAATTGCTCACATCCCCGTGCGCACGCGCGTCCCAGGCTGGGCGGCGGTCGTCGTCCTGGCGCTGATGCTTCTCTTCGGGAAGCTCCCGCAGCTTCTCGGCGCCTCGCTGCCCAGTCGTAGCGCCATCCCGATCACGGTCACGATCGACAGCGATTGCACCTTGACGCCGGCGGTGCAGCTGGCCTGCTACCGGATCGCCCAGGAGTCGCTCAACAACGCGGTGAAGCACGCTGCCGCCACGCAGGTGACCGTCAGCGTCGACTGCGCCCCCGACGAGGTGCTGCTGCGGGTGAGCGACGACGGCCGCGGCTTCGAGGACGCAGGCGCCTAACGGCGGGCTCGGCCTGGGCCTCCTGCGGGAGCGGGCGAGCGAGATCGGGGCGCAGCTCACGCTTGATAGCGAGCCGGGCGCGGGCACGACGCACCTGCTCCACTGGCAGGCCCACGACGGGTCAGGGCAAACGCCTGCCGGCTAAGAGCGACGTGCGATGGCGAGCGGTAGAGACGACGCGCTCCGCGCCGGGTTGCGGCCGGTCAGCGTGGTCGCGCGTGTCCCCCGGGCGCTCATCGCGCTGTCGCCCCGGGGCCGCGACGCGGTAGCGCAAACCACGCAAGCAGGCTGCCGACCAGGCAGACCCCGGCGACGGTTAGCAGCACCCGGTTGTAGGCCGCCAGATAGGCGATCTGGTAGCCGCCGAGGAGGCGCTCGCCGACGGCGGGGTCAAGGGCCGCATTCGGCGTCGCCGGGTCGAGCAGGCTGTTCAGGGCGGCCACGGCCTGGTCCAGCCGCTGAGCAGGCACGCCGGCGGCCACGAGCAGACGCTCATAGAAGGAGACCCCGAGATCGGCCAGAAGGGCCGCGGCGATGCCACTGCCCAGGCTGCCGCCAAGCTGGAAGACCGAGCTGTTGATGCCCGTGCGCACGCCGACCACATCCTCCGGCATCGAGCTCAGAAACACGGCAGTCCAGGCGACGTTGGCGAGGATCATCGCCGCGCCGAAGGCCAGCAGCAGTAGCCCCAGCCAGGGGTAGAAGCCGGCCGCGCCCGTGACGGCGGCCAGGGCGCAGATCACGCCCCCAGCCAGGATGCTCCCGGCGAGCAAGGGGCGCGGCCGAGCGTTCACGAGCCGGCGTGTGGCAACGATCACCGCCGCGAGCATGCCGAGCGCAAGGGGCGCCAGAGCCACGGTGGCAAGCACCACGCCGTACCCATAGACGGCCTGAAGCACGTTGCGCACCTGGGTGACAAAGGCGACGAAGCCGAACTGCATGCAGAGGCCGAAGAGGATCAGCACCACCAGGGCGCGGCGCTGGATCTGACTCTGGCCGAAGACCGAGTCAGGCGTGTACATATCCCACCAGACAATCAGCCCGATGCCGACCGCTACCCCGGCGAGGGCGCCGGCCAGGGCCAGCGGTGCATTGGGCCGGTCGCTGCCCCATGCCACGAGGCTGACCATCAGGCAGAGCACGGTGAGGGCCCAGGCCGCGTGGCCGACCACGTCGAAGCGCCGTCCGTGCGGCACGGAGCTCTCCACGGTCTCGCGGCGCACCAGCACGAAGGCCAGCGCGCCCAGCGCCGTCGGCACGGCGAAGGTAACGCGCCAGTCGAACAGCATCTTCATCAGCTGCCCGAGCAGGCCCGCGGTGAGCAAGGCCGTGCTGGTGATCAGGACGTAGACGCCGATGGCGCGGGCGCGGGCCAGCTCGTCGTCGGCATAGGCCAGGTAGAGCATCGAGAGCGAGAGCGGCAGCACCAGCGTACCGAAGGCGCCTGCGCCAAAGCGCGACACGACGAACCAGGGCGCCGAGGGCGCGACCACGGCAAACAGGTTGGCGGCGATCAGGCCGCCGAGGCCGATCTGCATCACGCGCCGCCGGCCGAAGATATCGCCGAGCACGCCGCCGATCAGCAGGAAGGCCAGCGCCCCCAGTCCCACGACGCTCATCCAGAGGCCGTAGGTGGCCCATCCGGCGTTGAAGGCGGCCGTGGCCGGCGGCCTGAAGACCCAGGGTGGCGGCTCGGTGTTCTTCGCGCAGCTGGCCAGGCAGCAGGCGGCCAGGACCCAGGCCCGCCGGCCCCCCGCCACGCGGGCGTCACTGATCGTCTGGGCTGTCGTGCTCATCAGCGTTCCTTCGTCAGGCGCCTTGCCAAGGGTCGATGGTGCTCAGGGAGGTGTCGCTCACCGCCCTTGCCGAGCACCTGGGCGCCAAAGGGCTGACCGACATGCGGCTGGAGCACAACCTCAAGTGTAACCGAACATCGTGTACTACGTCGGGTACGGTGCGGAGATGCACAAAACGAGCGTACGAAAAGCTGCTCGGCGATGCACGCGCCAGGTGAGCAGTTTTTCGCTGGTCCCCTTGGACAGCCAGTGGGCGCCGTGAAATACTACAATTTGCGCGATGTGCTGTCCTGGCTCCTGGCGTATTGTTATCCTCATCTCCCCTGTGGAGTCGCAGATCGAGCCAGAAGTGAGAGGAACACATTGATGTACAAGCTGTTAGCGAAGCTGGCGCGAAGCGCTATCGCCCCCGCCCTCCTGGGAATCGTCATCGTCGCGCTCAGCGGCGCACCCCACGCCCTGGCTCAGGCCAGCCTCCCCGCCGAGATCACCCGCGCGACCTGGGAGCTCGTAAGCCTGACGCCTGCCGGCGGCGCCGCCGAGGATACGACCGGCGGCGGGATCACGCTGAGCTTCGGCCCCGAGAACGCGGTCAGCGGCTCGGGTGGCTGCAACACCTACCGCTCGAGCTACACCACCACGGGCAGTGGCAACATTGACTTCGGGCTCGCGGCGGCGACGCTGATGGCCTGCGACGAGCCACAGGGCTCCCGCG
>JAAXUL010001548.1 GCA_013336035.1 Chloroflexales bacterium | reverse complement strand
TGCGTGCAGCTCTCGTGGGACGGCGGCACGACCTGGACGACCGCCAAGACCAGCGCGAACCTGACCACCACCGAGGCGAGCTACATCCTCGGCGGCACGGCCGACACCTGGGGCCGCACCTGGAGCGACGCCAACTTTAGTAACACCAACTTCCGCGTGCGGATCATCCCCATCGCCAGCAACACCAGCCGCGACTTCTCCCTCGACTGGGCGGCGGTACAGGTGAACTATCAGGCCCCGGCGGCGGCGCTCAGCGACAACCTGGCGGCGGCCGCGGCGACCTATGACGGGAGTGACAACCTCGCGGCGGCCGCGATGTACTACGACGTCGCGTTCCCGCCGGCGTCCCTGAGCTCGGGCGCCGACCTCAGGCAGGCTGAGCCTCTGTGCCCCTGCTCGATCTGGGGCGCTAGCGCGGTGCCGGGGAATCCCTTCGCGGGAGACACCACCGGCGCGATTGAACTTGGGGTCAAGTTCCGCTCGACGGTGGCGGGCTACATCAGCGGGGTGCGCTTCTACAAAGGCTCGCAGGATAGTGGTACACACATCGGCAGCCTCTGGACGAGCACTGGCACTCAGCTGGCCCAGGCGACCTTTACGAACGAGAGCGCCAGTGGCTGGCAGCAGGTGAGCTTCAACCCGCCCGTGGCGGTCCAGGCCAACACCACCTATGTCGCGTCGTATCACACCAATGCAGGTGGCTATGCCATGGACCGCGCTTTCTTCCGGACCAGCGGCATTGATAGCCCTCCGCTGAGCGCCCTGGCCTCGGGTGTTGATGGCCTGAACGGTGTCTACAGCTACAGCACAGCCAGCGCCTTCCCCACGGAATCGTTCGACGACTCCAACTACTGGGTTGACGTCGTCTTCGACACCAGCGCCGTGACGACGCCCACCAACACGCCGACCACCACGCCGACGGGTGGAGCGACCAGCACGCCGACCAGCACGCCGACCACCACGCCAACAGCTTTGTGCCCCTGCTCGATCTGGGGCGCTAGCGCGGTGCCGACGATCCCCTTCGCCTCAGACACCACCGGCCCGATTGAGCTTGGGGTGAAGTTCCGCTCGGCGTCGTCGGGCTACATCAGCGGGGTGCGCTTCTACAAGGGCGACCAGAACACCGGCACGCATATTGGCAGCCTCTGGTCGAGCAGTGGCGCGCTGCTGGCCCAGGCAACCTTCGAGAGTGAGAGCGCCAGCGGCTGGCAGCAGGTGAGCTTCAGCCCGCCGGTGGCGATTGAGGCCAACACCACTTACGTCGCCTCGTATCACACCAGCGCCCTGGGCTATGCCGTCACGTTCGACGCCTTCGCGAGCAGCGGCGTCAGCAGTGGTTCGCTGAGCGCCCTGGCCGAGGGTGTCGATGGCTCGAACGGCGTCTACACCTACAGCGCAGCCAGCGCCTTCCCCACCGGATCGTACCGCTCCTCGAACTACTGGGTTGACGTCGTCTTCGACACCAGCGGCGGGACGACGCCGACCAACACGCCGACCAGCACGCCAACCAACACGCCGACCGGGGTGGCGACCAACACGCCGACCAGCACGCCAACCAACACGCCGACCGGGGTGGCGACGAACACGCCGACCAGCACGGCGACGAACACGCCGACCGGGGTATCGACGAACACGCCGACCAGCACGGCGACGAACACGCCGACCGGGGTATCGACGAGCACGCCGACCAGCACGGCGACGAACACGCCGACCGGGGTATCGACGAGCACGCCG
>JAAXUL010001547.1 GCA_013336035.1 Chloroflexales bacterium | reverse complement strand
GGAAGGGATCGCCGGCGACCACCTCAATCTCGGGCAGGATATCGGCCAGCGCGCGCACGGCGGTCGATTTGGCGGTGCCCTTCTCGCCGCGGATCAGCACGCCAGAGATCTGCGGGTTGATCACATTCAGGATGAGGGCCAGCTTCATCTGATCCTGGCCCACGATCGCCGCAAAGGGGTAGGGGGAGAGTTCCATAGGTTACCTCTGCTGTGCCAGCGCGACCAGGTCGCGGGCCTTCAGGTCGTCGATCGGGTAGTAGGTGGCGGCGAGGGCCTGGGCCAGCGGGCGGGCCAGGCCGAAGCTGAGCATACCGGGCGGCTCGGTATCGACCACAATCGTGGTCAGGCGCGGGTCGATGGCGAGCTGCGCAGCGATCTGGAGCGCCTCGGCGCGCGGGTCGGCACCGGGGTTCAGGGCCAGGTTCGCCTTACCGTCGGTAACAACGATCAGGATCGGGCGGGCGCTAGGCTCCCTGGCCAGCTGGAGCCGCAGCACGCGCAGCGCCTCGGCCAGGCCGGCGGCGAGCGGAGTGCGCCCGCCAACCGGCAGCTCCTTGAGCTGGCGCGCCGCCAGCTCGATCGAGGCGGTCGGCGCGAGCGCCAGGGTCGCGCCCTGGCGGCGGAAAGTGATTAGCGCGACCCGGTCGCGCTTCTGGTAGGCGTCGGCGAGCAGGGCCATAATCGCACCCTTGGTGGCGACCATACGCGCCTGCACGCCCATCGAGCCACTGGCGTCGAGCAGGAAGAGCAGAAAGTTACCAACGCGCCGCTCGCGCAGCCGTTCGCGCAGATCCTGGGGGCTGATCGCGATTGCCATGCCAGGCGGGGGCTGGCGGCGGGCCTGCTCGGGGGCAGCCGCCCGGATGGTCGCATCGAGGGCGATATCGCGCCCGCCTCGGCTGGGCATCGCCTTCACATAGCGCCCGTGGTGCATGGTGCGCGTACGCGAGCGGCGGCCCGATCCGCGGCGGGTGGCGCGGTCCTTACGCGCCTCGATCCGCCGTACCACAAAGCTACTGCCCACCGCGAAGACCTGCTCGGGCGGCTCGGGCGGCGGAGGCTGATCGCCCTGCGCAGGAGGGGGCGGCGCGTCGCCTTGTGCGGGCGGCGCGTCGCCTTGTGCGGGGGGCGGCGGCTCGGGCGGGGGTGGTGGGGGTGGTGGGGGTGGTGGGGGTGTGGCGTCGCGCTGGCGATGGCGCAAGGCCAGCGGGGCCACCCGCTCGATATCGGCCAGGCTGACGCGGTAGCGCCCCTCGCAGGCAGCCAGGGCGACGGCAGCGCGCTGGATCACCAGGTCGGCGCGGTGGCCGGCCACCTGGTGCTGAGCGCACAGCTCGGCGATAAAACTGCGCAGGTTGGATGGCAGACTCACCCGTGCCAGCCGCTCGCGCGCCGCCAGCAGGCGCGTGCGCAGCGCGGACTCTTGCTCGTAGAACTGGGAATGAAAGGTCGGCGGGTCGTCGTCGAACAGCTCGCGCCGCTCCAGCACCTCCACCCGCACAGCCACATCCTCCTCAGCGGCGACCTCGACACACAGGCCGAAGCGGTCGAGCAGCTGCGGGCGCAGCTCACCCTCCTCGGGGTTCATCGTGCCCACCAGGGCCACCCGTGCGGCGTGGCGGGCCGAGACGCCCTCGCGCTC
>JAAXUL010000752.1 GCA_013336035.1 Chloroflexales bacterium | reverse complement strand
CTGGCGGGTTGGCGACCGCCACCGCCACGACGCTCTTGGGGAGCTCGGCGAAGGCCAGGGCCAGGGCGAGCGCGTCGTCGACCTTGCCATTCGGGCGGCGCTCGAGCGACGATTGGAGGCCCTAGACCTGCCCAGCGGGCAGCTCTCGTTGTTCGGCGAGGACGTCGGGGAGGATTGGGTCGCCCTTGACGCCGAGGCCCTCGACGGGCCCCTGGCCCTGCGCAGGCGGCGGCCCGGCGACCGCTTCAGGCCGGCCGGCGGCCTGGGCAGCCGCAAGCTGCAGGATTTCTTCGTCGACCGCAAGGTGCCCCGAGGCCTTCGCGACGCCTGGCCCATCCTGGTCACGCCAGGGTCGGTGGTCTGGGTGACCGGGCTGCGGGCCGACGCCCGATTTGTCGCGGGCCCCGCGACACGCAGTACAATCTGGGTAGGGCTCGCGCGTGACGAGGCCGCCCCCGCCGACGGTTAAGCGCTAGAGACAAGGAATGACGCCGATGCATGCGGACATAGCCCGGGTACTTATCGCAGAGGAGCAGATCCAGGCCCGGGTGCGCGAGTTGGGCGCGCAGATCATGGCCGACTACAGCGAGAAGGACGATCTGCTGCTGGTGGGTGTGCTCAAGGGCTGCGCGATGTTTATGGTGGACCTGGCCCGAGCCATCGATCTGCCTGTGGCGATCGACTTCATCGCCGTGGCTAGCTACGGCGCCAGCACGGAGTCGAGCGGCGTCGTCAGGATGTTGAAAGACCTCGACACTGATATCGCCGGGCGCAATCTGTTGATCGTCGAGGACATCATCGACAGCGGCCTGACCCTGGCCTACCTGCGGAGCCAGCTGCTGCGGCGTAATCCGGCCAGCCTGCGTGTCTGCGCGCTGCTGAACAAGCCCGAGCGGCGCACCGCCGATGTGCCCATCGACTACATGGGCTTCGACATCCCTAACGAGTTCGTGGTCGGCTATGGCCTCGACTACGCCGAGCGCTATCGCAACCTGCCGTATATCGGTGTGCTGAAGCCCGAGGTGTATGAGTAGTGGCGCGCGGCGGGCTGGGCCTTTTCTGGTGATCTAGATCACAAACATGGTGTGATCTGGTTCCCTTGAAGTGCCGTCACCCGTCTGGTATACTTCGAATACAGCGTCACGATGCGCGGCGCTGGAGAAGCGTATTCGCGCAAGCTCCAGACTCTACCATCGCTCCTGGAAGGATAAATACAACGAATGGGCGACAATCGCTGGCTGAAGAACAGTTTTGTCTATTTGATCATCCTGGTCGCGGCCCTAGCGCTGTTCTTCCAATACTTTGGGTCGGCTAACACCCAGAGCAACGAGAAGGGCATCGCCGAGGTCATCGCAGACGCCCAGGCCGGCCGGATCAAGCAGATCGAGGCCCAGGCCGGTGACGAGCAGGTGATTGTCACCTACAACGATGGCACCGAGTTCCGCTCGCGCCTCGAGTCGAGTGACAGCGTCATGTCTCTGCTCGCTAACTACAGGGTGCCGCTGACGAACAGCGACGGCAAGCAGCTGGTGAATGTGAAGGTGCTGCCCGCGCCCGCCTGGGGTGGCCTGCTGAGCATCTTTACGATCCTGCTGCCCACGCTGCTGCTGATCGGCTTCTTCGTCTTCTTTATGCGCCAGGCCCAGGGCTCGAACAACCAGGCTATGTCCTTCGGCAAGAGCCGGGCGCGTATGTTCGCGGGCGATAAGCCAACGGTCACCTTCGCCGATGTTGCTGGCCAGGAAGAGGCCAAGCAGGACCTGACCGAGATCGTCGAGTTCCTTAAGTACCCCGATAAGTTCGCCGCCCTCGGCGCCCGCATCCCGCGCGGTGTGCTGATGGTGGGCCCGCCCGGAACCGGTAAGACGCTGCTCTCGCGCGCGGTCGCCGGCGAGGCTGGGGTGCCCTTCTTCAGCATCTCTGGCTCCGAGTTCGTCGAGATGTTCGTCGGCGTGGGCGCCTCGCGCGTGCGTGACCTGTTCGACCAGGCCAAGCGCAACGCGCCCTGTATCGTCTTCATCGACGAGATCGACGCCGTCGGCCGCCAGCGCGGCGCCGGCCTCGGCGGCTCGCACGACGAGCGCGAGCAGACCCTGAACCAGATCCTAGTCGAGATGGACGGCTTCGACACCAACACGAATGTGATCGTCGTCGCCGCGACCAACCGCCCCGACGTGCTCGACCCGGCCCTCATCCGCCCGGGCCGCTTCGACCGCCAGGTGGTGCTCGACGCCCCCGATGTGCGTGGCCGCGTCGATATCCTCAAGGTCCACACCAAGGGCAAGCCCCTCTCCGAAGATGTGAACCTCGATGTGATCGCTCGCCTGACGCCCGGCTTCTCCGGCGCCGACCTGATGAACGCCGTCAACGAGGCGGCCATCCTCGCCGCGCGCCGCTCGAAGAAGAAGATCGGTATGTCCGAGCTGCAGGACTCGATCGAGCGCGTGGCCCTCGGCGGCCCCGAGCGCCGCTCGCGGGTGATGAGCGACCGTAAGAAGCTGGTGGTCGCCTACCACGAGGCCGGCCACGCGATTGTCGCCGGGGCGATGCCCCGGGCCAATAAGCTCCAGAAGGTCACGATCATCCCGCGCGGCCGGGCTGGCGGCTACAACCTCTTCCTGCCCGACGAGGATAACCTCGGCCTGCAGAGCATCGCCTACTTCAAGGCCGACATGACCGTCACTCTGGGCGGCCGCGCTGTCGAGGAGATCGTCTTCGGCCCTGAGGAGGTGACCACCGGCGCCTCACAGGATCTGGTCAGCGTCACGCGCACCGCCCGCGCGATGGTCACGCGCTTCGGCATGAGCGAGAAGCTCGGCCCGATCGTCTTCGGCGAGAAGGAGGAGCTGATCTTCCTCGGCCGCGAGATCAGCGAGCAGCGCAACTACGGCGACGAGGTGGCTCGCCAGATCGACGAGGAGGTCCGTCGCCTCGCCTCCGAGGCGTACGAGAACGCCATCCAGGTTCTGATCAACAACCGGGCGGTCGTCGATGATATGGCTAACGCCCTGCTCGAGTTCGAGACCGTCGAGGGCGAGCATCTGGCCGAGCTGCTGAGCCGGGTCAAGCCCCTGACGATCGATATGACCCGCCAGAGCACCAACGGCAGGCGCGTGTCCGAGAGCGCCCCCAAGCTGAACCCGCCGCCCGCCTCGGCGTAATACAAAAGGCTAAGAGCGAGAGCGCGAGAGAACCTGGTTCTCTCGCGCTCTTGCATTTCTACTCGGCGTTATCGATCTGGGCGCGCTGGAGGCTGCCGCTGTAGTCGACGTAGACGCTCTTCCACTCGCTGAAGACGTCGAGCATCGTGGGGCCGGCCTCGCGGTGGCCGTTGCCGGTGGCCTTAACGCCGCCGAAGGGCAGGTGGATCTCGGCGCCAATCGTAGGAGCGTTGATGTAGACGATGCCCGCCTCTAGCTCGTGCATAGCCCGGTAGGCGGCGTTGATATCGCGGGTGTAGATCGATGACGAGAGGCCGTAGGCCACGCTGTTGGCGATAGCGATGGCCTCATCCAGGCTGTCCACCTCGATCACGCTCAGCACGGGGCCGAAGATCTCCTCGCGGGCGATGCGCATCTCGGGTCGCACGCCCGTGAAGACTGTGGGCTGCACGAACCAGCCGTGGGCGAGGTCGCCCTCGCTCAGGCGGGCGCCGCCGCAGCGCATGGTCGCGCCCTCGGCCTGGCCCAGATCGATGTAGCCGAGCACCCGCCGCAGCTGGTCCTCGTTGACCAGGGGGCCCATCTCGGTGTCGGGGTGCAGGCCGTTACCGACGCGCAGGGCCTGGGCTCTGGCGACGATGCGCTCAACCAGCTGGGCGGCCACCCGCCGGTGGACGATCAGGCGGCTGGTGGCGGTGCAGCGCTGGCCGGTGGTGCCGAAGGCGGCCCAGACCACGCCTTCGAGCACCAGGTCGAGGTCGGCGTCGTCCATGACGATCAGCGGGTTCTTGCCGCCCATCTCGAGGCTGACGCGCTTGAGCCGGCGGGCGCCCAGCTCGTAGACCAGGCGGCCCACCTCGGTGCTGCCAGTGAACGAGAGCACGGGCACGTCGGGGTGCTCGACCAGGGGCTGGCCGGCATCGGGCCCGTATCCGGTGACGATATTGATCACGCCGGGGGGCACGCCTGCCTCGACCAGACACTCGACCAGATTGTAGGTGCTGACCGAGGCATCCTCGCCGGGCTTGATCACCACGGTGTTGCCGCAGACGAGGGCGGGCAGCATCTTCCACGAGGCGATGGCCATAGGGAAGTTCCAGGGGGTGATCATACCGATCACGCCGATGGGCTGGCGCATGCTTAGCTGGAACTTGTTTGGTAGCTCGGAGGGAGTGGTGACGCCGTGCATACGCCGGCCCTCGCTGCCCGCGTACTGGGCCATGCCGATGGCCTCGACGATGTCGCCGCCGGCCTCGAAGAGGGGCTTGCCCATCTCGCGGGTCAGGTCGCGG
>JAAXUL010000134.1 GCA_013336035.1 Chloroflexales bacterium | reverse complement strand
CAGGCCCATGATATCGCGGGACAGCTGGTGCGTGGGCTTGCTGATCACCAGGGGCACGCCCTGGTTGATCGAGAAGGTGACATCCTGGCCGGCGTCGCCGATCTGCATCATCACCTTGCGCTGGATATTCTTCTCGACGTCCTCGGCGCGGATGCCGGTGCGATTGCTGGCTTTGTTCAGCACCAGCATCACCTTCTCGGGGGGGTACTCCAGCAGGTCGGCCACCTCGAGGAACAGCTTGATATTGCGGATGCAGTGCATCTCGAGCGTCATCAGGGTGACGATGCGCGTGGCAAGATCGAGCACGGCCAGCGAGCGGTCCTGGAATGAGGCCGGGGTGTCAACCACCACATAGTCGAACTCGCGGCGCATCATCTCGAGGATGGCCCGGATATGGTCGGCGCTCACCAGCTCGCCCCGCTGCGGGTCAGGGGGCGCCAGCAGCACCTTCACCTGCGAGGTGTGGGTGGCCAGCACATCATTGAGCAGGTCGCGGTCGAGCTCATCGACGCGCTGGGCCAGCTCGATGATCGTCTTGTCGGAGCGCAGGTTGAGGATGACCGTCAGGTCACCGAAGACCACATTCGCGTCGACCAGGGCCACCTTCTTGTTGGTCAGCTGGCGCAGGGCCACCGCCAGGTTAGTCGCCACCGACGAGGTGCCGACGCCGCCCTTGGGGCTGAAGACCGCGATGATCTGGCCCTCGCCGCCGCCGCCGCCCGCGGCGGACACCTCGCCGCCGCTCGTGCCCATCACCACCTTCGGGCGGGTCGAGGCCAGCTTGTGGACATGGCGGATCGACTTATACAGATCGTCGGCGCTGATCGGCTTGGTGAGGAACTCGCGCGCCCCGGCCAGCATCGCCCGGCGCAGGTAGTCCGTCTCGCCCTGCACGCTCATAATAATGACCTGGACCGCCGGGTCCTGGGTCATGATCGCCTCGGTGGCGCTGATGCCGTCCATGTCCGGCATGTTGATGTCCATAAGGATGACATCGGGCCGGAGCTGGCGGGCCAGGGCAACCGCCTCGCGGCCGTTGCTCGCCTTGGCGATCACTTCAATATCTTTTTCGAAGAAGAGCAGCTTCTCAAGCTGATCGCGCGTGTCGACGATATCGTCCACGATCATCACGCGGATCTTCTCGGCCTCTGTCATTGGGTCTCTCCTCGCACGACGCCGCTGATGCGGGTAGTATACAAGATCTGAGCGCCCCGTGCCGGCCTTCAACGACCTCCCCCCCTCACCCTACATGGGGGAGGGGGGCAGGTGAGGAGCTTGATCTCGCGCTACGGCACTCGGGTGGGCGCGGGGGTGCGAGTCGGCAGGGGGGTCAGCTGCGCGCCGGGGCCGATGACGTATGGGCTCAACGGCTGCGGCAGCGGCAGGCCAAACTGGTCGATCAGCAGGTCGAAGGTCGCGCCGATTGTCGGCTCGAAGCCGCTGTCGCCCGCGCCCCGCAGCACCAGCACCAGGCGCGCCTCCGAGGCGATCGCGAACTCCATCAGCTCGGCCTCCTGGTCGTTGATCGCCAGCACCAGCGTCCACGTGCCCTGGCTGATCACGCTCCCATCGGCGGTGCTGGGCTGGATGGGCTGGCCCGTGTCGTCCACGGCGGGCGCGTTCTCGGCGGGGGGGGCGCCGCCCTCGGGGGTGGGCTCCGTGGACACCGGGGGCCTCACAATGCGGAGAACCTGGGCCCGCTGCACGATCGTCTTGGTCGAGCGCAGGGTCTGGTCGTTCAGGCTGTTCGGCGCCGAGCCCTGGGCGGTGCCGTCGGGGCCTACCGGGGCCTGGCCGACCGTAGACACCGGCCGCAGCAGCTGGAAGGTGGCTACGACATCGACGAAGTCGCCGGGCTTGACCTGGTCGGCCACGCCGGTGATATTGTTGACCACAAACGGGTAGGCCTTATCGCTGGCCCGGTCGGGCTCGGCGGTAGGGATCTGCTGCGAGAGGCCTGGGTCGACCAGGGCCGACTTGAGGATCGCCTCTTTGGCGCGGAAGGGCCTGAGCGTGAGTCTGCCCTCGATCTCGTTGACGGTCGAGAAGTTCTGCTCGGGGTCAAACTCGCTCTGGGGGACGCTGATCACCTCGAGGAGGGTCAGGCTGTTGCTGATCACGGTGTTGGCCGGGATATCGACGCGGGCCCGCACCACCTCGACCTGGGGGATCTCGGTGGGCAGCGCGTTCGATGTCGGGATCCCGCCGACGCCGCCGATACCGCCGCCACCCGGGCGCTGGAGAATCAGAAAGAGGGCCACAGCCCCGACAATCAGGATGAGGCCGATGAGCAGGATGAGTAAGCCACCACGCCGCATAGAGGGGCTTCCTTCCTATCAGGAGCGGTCGTGCGGGAACGCTGACACACAAAGTATGGTCATTATAGCACACGCTGGCAAGTGCCAACCGCTAGATACTGCGTCAGCAGCAGGAACCAGCCTTTACACTTTCTGTGTGGAGCCCACCCCCCGCTCCCTATACGGGAGGGGGGGTGAGGGCGAGCACGCTGCCGCTAGCGCACGACTATCGGCAGGTAGACGTAGCGGAGGGGATTGGTGATCTGGAAACGGCGAATTAGCGGCTGGCCGTCGGCGGTGAGATTCTCGCCGCGGTTGTTGGCCTTTGCCAGGCCGCCCTCGAGCACCGCATTGTACGGGTCGATCAGGGCCGCCACAGCGTAGTAGCCCTTCTTGGTAAAGGCTTCGGAAATGTTTGTCAGGCGCTCATCCTGGGAGCGGCCCTCGACCACATTGTCGTAGTTCGCGTCCCACTCGCTAGTGAGCGCGAAGGGAACGTTAGGCGTGGTCGCCGCCGCGTCTACAAAGCGGTAGACCGGCGCGCAGTCGACCCGGTCGTCGTCGCCGGTGATCGGCAATGTCGGCACTGTCAGCGGGACGTTCGGGTCGGTCTCGCTGAAGGCGACACACAGCACCACGGGGAAGTTCCCACCGGGCACCTCGACCGTGTCAGCCACGGTGTTGTTCAGGTTAATGATCCGCAGATCGAAGGTCGAGCTCGAGAACTGGCCGTTGCTATTGGCGCCAATCTCGAAGGCCGCCAGCTTCAGGTCGGTGTCGCCGGGCTTGGTTGTCTCAACCTCGACCTTGAAGAGCCTCGGCGTGAGCGCGTTATTGCCGGGGGGGTTAGGCACGCCGCCGGTGCTGCCGTTCTGGGTCATGTAGACGCGGTACTGCAGGCAGCGGGCGTTACGCTCAGACGGTGTAGAGATGATATCGCTCAGCAGGACCCGGTTCTGCTGCGTGCCGCTGAGTGAGTAAAAGGACTGGTCGGCGACATTGCCATCGAGACGCTGCCACTCGCTATTGGCGAAGGCGGCCTCGTTACATGGCGCGAGCTTGGTGCGGCGGAACTCGATGTACAGGTCGGCATTTGTGTTCGACGCGCGGTCGATATCGGTGTACCAGTTGATCGACACCACGCGAGCCTCGGTCCTTGTGCCGCCATCGCCGTCGAGCTGGATGTCAAAGAAGCGCGAGTAGTACCAGCCCTCGGGGGCACGCTTGGTGGCATCGGTCTCGCCGGGGCCGCCGATCTTGCCGCGGAAGATCCGCTCAGTCGCGGCGCCGTTCTGGCCAAAGCCGCCGACCGCATAGCCCCAGGCCGTATGCTGTAGCGTCTCGCCCGGCCTCGCGGTCGCCGGGATGACGCCGGCGCCCAGCCCGTAGGTCGGGTTCGGGTCGATCACCGCCGCGCCCGTCCCGCCGACGAAGTACTCGGGGCTCTGAGTGCTGCCGAAGAGGGGCAGCATGTTCATATTGTCGTCGTGGACGCCGCTGGTGATCGTGCCGAGCGGGGCCGTGCCGCCAGTGCCGTTTGGCACGCCGCCGATCACATAGAGCTTGCTGCCATAGGCGAACCCGGCCGCGCCGCCGCGGCCCTGACCATCGGTCGACACATTCTCGGTCCGTGGCGGGTTGAGGGCCGTCTTCCACTCGATCGCGCCCGTGGCCTCATTGGTGAAGGTGGCCCTGAAGACGAACGAGTTGGCGGCAGAAGGCGCGGACGGGCGCGTGATGAAACCGCCGGTCACGTAGATCGCCTCTTTGATCGTGGTGCCGGTGCCGGCACCCACGGTGGCCCGGCTGACGATCGCTGTGTGGTTATAGATCCCAATATCGCCGGGGAGCGTGGCGCTGCCGTATACGACGTTCAGCGGCACGTTGGCCGCGCGGGCCCAGGGGGTGCCGCTGCCGCCGACGGGATTCACGAACCCGCCCGTGGACGGGTTGAGGCGGGTGTAGAACACCGCCGGGGTGACCAGGCTCCCCGACCCGTTATCATCGACGTAGGCCGAGACCCCGCCAATCACATAGAGGTATGCGGTGCCGTTGCTGGTGCGCATGATCACCGCCGCCGCGCCCTCGACGCCCAGGCTCTCGGCCTCGAGGCCGATATGGGTCGCGGTTTCCCAGGTCTCATCGTCGAGGCGTGGCAGATTTGGCGAGGGCAGATAGTTATTCTGCTGCTCAGCGTCTTTGCTCCAGGTGATGTCGCCGCTGGTGGTGTTGACCGCGCCAACCTGGACGGCCGGGCTGGCCAGAATGCTTCGATCACACAGGGGTGTAAAAGACGGCACGAAGCCGCCGCCGATCACATAGATGTAGTCGGTGCCGGTGCCCGTCACAAAGCTGGCAACGGCAGGCCCCCTGCGAGACAAGATCTTCTCAGTGGTGCACTCGGCTTTCGGGGCAGAGCTCATAAAGGCTTCGACCCGCGGCAGGGGGTCGTTGATCCAGACATCGTCGGCCAGATCATACTCGGGCGGATCGACGGTCAGCCCGTGGTTCTGGAACGAGCCGCTCTGCTGATCGACCGTGGCCCAGAAGACAGAGTTGGTAAACTGCTGGCCGGTGCCGGAAGTGGCGCCAGCCACCGTGTAGAGCCGCTTGCCGATCGTGGTCACACCAGCGTACCCGAGGGGCACCGGCAGATCGGGCAGAATGACGTCCCACTTGCGGAGCTGACCCACGGCCGCAAGCTGTAGGGTGCCATCTTCGTCCAGAGGGACGGCGTCCGAGGTGCCCGCGCTGATGGCGGTACGCTGGAAGTCGCCCTGGGCGAAGTCGGCCTGGGTATTGTCGAGCGACTTGGGGATGACCGCGGCCACTACGGGGATGGCCATGCCGGATAGGGCCGTGAGCAACATGAGGGCAAGGGCGAGCAAGCTAAGGCGTCGGACGTGCCGGCGCACGGGAAGGCGCTCCAACACTGGTAACCTCCTGTGGCTGGTTGCAGCCGGCGGGCAGATAAGGGGATGCGGTGCTATGGCGATTATACGCCACGATCCGGCCGCACGGGAAACTTGGGCGAAGGTACAGACACAGCGAGCCGGACCGTGGAGCCTCGTGGGAGCCTCCACGGGTCCGGCTCCCACCCAGGAGGGTCACGGCGCAGGCCAGGCCAGCGCCGTGGGGACCATCCGGGTAGCCGATCCGTACCCTTGCGACAGATTAGACGCCAGTGCCAGCACCCTCACAGGGGTTACCCCTGAGGCGCATATCGATATTGACCTGGGTCGCGGGCAGGAAGCTGCCGGTGTTGGCATCGCTCGTCACCTCGACTGTGATCGTCCCGACCTTGCTCGAGGTCTGATCGTCCCAGAAGTCCTCATAGGCGCGATTGTCAATGCCCTCGGGCTCATCTGGGTGCTTATAGTACAGCCGCGCGGTCATCGAGTAGATTCCCGGGGGCACCCGGCTGAAGTGGTACGAGATCTTGCCGTCGGTGTCGGCCACAATGTACTCATCGAAGGTGCCACCGGGGCCGGTGATCGACACCGTGCCGACTCGCGGGTAGTTGAGGGTCGTATTGTTCGGCAGCAGGACAGGCACAAACTGGCTGGGCAGCAGCGTGTCGGTGGTGGCCGGGTCCTTGCCGTTCTGGCACTCCCTGTCCTCGGCGATAGCGTTGATATCCTTGATGATATTGTCGACGTTGGTGGTGCCGTCGGAGTTCGTGATCAGAGTCGGCACAGACCTGTAGTAGTGGTCAAAGGATGGGATGCCGGAGGCCAGGCCGGTAGCCGGCAGCTCCGAGAGGGCCAGCACGAAGACGGAGTAGCCGTTGGCCTGTAGAATGTCCTGGCTGACTCTGATCGCCTGGGTCACAGGCCGGTCGAGGCCAACCGACTGGTTGTGGCCGTTAATCGTGAGCGTGGTAGTGTAGACGCCGCCGACGCTGGTGGTCTGGCACTCGGCGTCCTCGATAACCTTGGCGCCCAGCGCTTTGCAGTAGTGCCCCGAGGCGTACGAGTTTGAGTCGCTCTGCGTCACCCGCAGGTCGCTCCTGCTGGCGTGGAAGAACTGGTTCGACACGCCGTCCGTGATGAACAGGACGATCTGCTTGTACGGGTAGGTGCGCCCATTGGTGTGGACGACCTCCTTGGGCGCGGCGTCGAGGATCAGGCCGGCGCGATAGAGGCCCGCGGCGCCGTTGGTACCGCCCGAGGTGCGGTAGTCATTGCCGCTGCTGTGGGTGCTGCGGTCCCACATCTTGGTGATCAGCTCGCTGGTGACGTCGGTGAAGGGCGTGCTATTCGAGAAGACCTCGTTGTTGCCGTTGCGCTGCACCGTGTCGGTGAACCACACCAGGGCCATCTTGTCGTTGGGGTAGCTGGTGGTGTAGCTCGCATTACCCGGCATATTGGTGAGGCGGATCAGGGTCTCGAGGGCCTTCTTGGCGACGCCGATGCGGCGCTCGTTCTGGTTGTTCCAGTAGTAGGTTACGCCGGTGTTGGTAACCTGCGAGCTAGCGGGCGCGGCGGTGTCGCCAACCCCATCGCCGTTAGTATCGTAGAGCGGGCCGTTGGCGCACTGCCAGAACCTTGACGGCTCACCTGGGAAACTCTGGGCTGGCGGGCTGTTGTTATCGCACTGGCCCTTGAAGTTGGCGCTCATCGAGCCCGACTGGTCGAGCACAACGACATACTGGATCGGCTGGGTGTCGTTGGGGATGATCTGGTACTCGGGCAGGATGGAGACGTTGCCCCACAGCTCGCAGCAGTCGTTGGCGTTCGCTGGCACGGGGGTCGAGGTGCAGGCCGTGTACTGTCGCTGGGCCGAGCCCAGGTAGATCAGATCAAGGTACTGGATGCCGCCGCCGCCGGTGATATTCTGCGCGCGGACGATGAAGGTGCCAAACTGGACGACATGGAAGCGCACGCCATCGACATCGTCGGTGCTCAGGCCCGCCGTCTGGTCGTAGATCGGCAGGATCATCTTGGTGTTGAGCCTAATGTGCTCGGTGATCGGGCCCTCGTGGCCGCCCGACTTCCAGCCAGGGGTGCCATAGACCCAGTCGCCCTCGTTCAGCAGGCCAGGCTGCGTCGGGTACTCGGGGTCAACCTCACCGCCGGCCTGCACAGGCTCGGGGGCCTCGTCATAGCCCCACGACAGGTTGCCGAAGCCCGCCAGGCTTGCCGTCAGCTCTGAGGGTGAGGTGGCAGGCCCACCATTCTGGCCCGTGTCTATTTTCCAGCGCAGGAAGCCGAAGTTACCTTCCATGCTAGTGCCGTCGTGGATGTAGACGTAGCGGGCGGTCTTGCCACGGTAGGTGCCCGACTGGATGACACGCCAGTTATCGTCGGGCATAGTGTCGCCGTTGGCGTCATCGGTCTTCACGAAGCCGTTGGCGTCGAGCAGGGCCTTATCGACGGCGATGGGGTAGACGCCGTCGCCCGCGGGGCAGAGGCCGGCGTAGCCGCTGGCGCTGATCGGCAGCTCGGTGCGGCCCACCACGCGGGCAAAGTAGGTATCAACCTGGCCAACCAGCTGGACCTGCACATACGCGACGTTGGACGGAATCCTGTTGCCGTCATTCGGCAAGATCGCGCTGATCGGCTTGCCCTGCGCGTCGATATAGTGCGCATCGAGGCGGAGCTGCTCGCCCTGGATGACACCGTCGTCGGCGATCTGGACACCGTTGGCGCGCAGCGACGCGATGATGCTGTTATAGACGATCTGGTTGCTGTCCAGCTCGTTGCGGCGAGTCACAGCGTTCATACCCGCGAGTGAGGCGGCGTTAGCGGCCGAGACGGCCTGGCGCTCCTCATTGAAGGTGTTGCCCACATCGACCGAGAGCCCAACCATGGCCACGAGGACCACGATCATCAGGCCGATCAGCGGCAGGCTCTGACCTCTGGCGCGAGACCTGCGCACACTATTCCTGGTTGTCATCGGAGTCCTCCGTACGTACTTGGTCTATCGCTGGTTACGCTGTCGATGCGGATCTACAGAGCCGGCCCGGTTCTCTAGCGATCAGCGAGTGTAGAACGAGCTTCTGACCGGGGTCAGGTGGGAGACCTTGAGCTGTACCGTGTCGGCGAAGGCGGGGGCCAGGGGAAAGGCGAACTTATAGTCGTAGCGGACCGTCACCCTAATCCAGCACCCCTGGCCGCCGTTCTGTAGGCCCTGCCCCTTGGTGTCGCCGCGGCAGCCGAGGGACGAGAGGTTCTCGGGGTCGAGGCCTACCAGGTTCTCGATATAGATGTAGGCGTTGGGGTCCGAGATCATATTGTCGTGGAGGTGATCGACGTTCAGGTCGTCCTGGCCGTTGCTGTTGAGGTCGCGCAGATTGGCGAAGCCGCCCTCCTGCTCGCCGCCGGCGCCATAGACCCGGAAGACAATCCCCTGATAGTCGAAGTCTAGCTTGATCAGCTGGTCGCCGATCCCGTCGCCATTCGTATCGGTCATCTCGGCTTTGGGGTAGCTCCCGTAGGTGGCCCCCTCTTGGGCGGCGACGCGCAGGGCCTGCATAGTGAAGTAGATCAGGCCCAGGTCGATCACGGCGGCCAGGAGGAAGAAGATCAGCGTCGAGGCCAGGGCAAACTCGATGATGGCCTGGGCAGGCGCGCGATGGCGAATCATGCGCTTCTTCATGCGTATCGGCCTCATTCCGGCTAAGGCGTCGGCGTCGGGTTCAGGATCTTCCACTCGTTCATATCACGGGCGCAGGCAACACCTTTGGTGCGGGTCGGGTCGCGCCCCAGGTTCTCGAGCGAGCGGCGCTGGGTGACCCGCATAGTGATCCCATCATCCATACCAAGCAGGCTCCAGAGAGGCGTCAGGCCCCTGACGGGGTAGGTGATCGTCACCTCGATCGGGCCGCGGCTGTCAAGATTACGGCTGCCTGGCCCTTGCGGGTAGCTGATCGAGACATAGTTGGTGACCGGCTCTTGGTCGTTGGCGCCCGTGCCGATGATGGTCAGATCTGTCTCGATAGCGCTGAGCACGGCGTTGATGCAGTCGTCGTTGCGATAGGCGTAGCCCTCGGGCCTGGGCGACGCGTACTGGAGATCTATCCATGACTGGTAGGGGGGCAGCTGCGCGGCGGCCTCGGCGCCATTACGGGCGGCCTGCGAGATCGTCGAGTAGGCGAAGATCAGCCAGCCGAACTCGATAATGCCGAAAATAACTACCAGGAGGATGGGCAGTATGAAGGCCATCTCAACGATGGACTGACCCCTGGCCTGACCGGAATGGCGCATACTCTACCTCCGGGGATTGCGTCTGTATGAGGATTATAGGCCTCGGCTGGCGGAAGCCTCAATAGTCAAATGGTACCGAGTCCCCCTCAGATGACAGCTCAATGACAGATCTGGCTCACCATGATGCGCCAGAGCGCCCTTTGGCGGTAGTGCACAATACCTGGACAAAGGCTGTGCAATCCGTTATACTTTGTTGTGAAGCCCGCACGGGCACGCAATGTGCAATCTGTCGGCGCGACCGCCTGAAGGAGCCACAGCGCTTATGGCACGACCATTTATTCCGATGACCAGCAAATGGCGACGCGAGTTCGTGCGGCCCCGGGGGCCGGCGAATGTGCCGCAGGTCGGCGAGGCGGCGCCAGACTTTACGCTGCCCTACGCCCGCATGGCGACCGGGCTCGATGGCGCCGAGCAGGTAGAGTATGGGCGCACGCTGACCCTGAGCGCCCTGCGCGGGCGGCCCGTGGTGCTGAACCTGACGCGCATCGTCAGCGACCGCTTCTTCTGACCGCACTGCGCGCCGCAGCTGGATGCTTTGCGGGAAGCCTACTCCGAGTTCGAACGCCGTCAGGCCCACCTGCTGGTCGTCAGCAGCACCGACCTGGACATGACCAGCTTTGTGGCCGAGAGCCTGCGGGCCCCCTACCCTGTGCTCAGCGACGCCGAGTGGTCGGTCTTCCACCGCTATGGCATGGGCTCGGCAATGGGCGTGCCCCTGCCCGGCACCTTCGTGATTGACGCCGCCGGGGTGATCCGCTGGAGCTGGGTCGCGCCGCTGTCCGCTGTCTTCACTCCGCCCAGGCCGCCCGAGCTGCTCGAGGTGCTCGATAGCCTGCTGACCGCTGACCGCTGAGCGACATCAGTGGTTGGCGGTCAATCAGGGCCGCCAATATAGTGGTTAGCCATGCGCATCCAGTAGGGCCAGTCGTGACACCAGCCATCCCAGAGGCGCAGGGCGTTGCCGATACCGCGGCCCCAGAGCTGGCCCGAGAGCAGCTCGTTGGACCAAGCCGAGGGGTCATCGCGGCCGGTGACGAGGATGATGTCGGTCTCGCGGAGGCGGTCGAGGGCCCAGGCGTCGCCGAGGTTGGGCACGAAGTCGACGGGGTTGTGGAAGTAGAGGCCCTGGGTGTAGCGGCTGAAAAAGCGCCGCAGGTCGTAGAGGCCACTCAGGCCGATGACGCGGTTGACAATGCCGGGGTGGCGCAGGGCGAAGATCACGGCCTCGGTGGCGCCGAACGAGCAGCCGGTGGCGATCAAGTAGGGCGTATGGTTAACGCCCCTGATCAAGGGCAGCACCTCGGTGAGCAGATAGTGCTCGTACTGCTCTTCGCGCCACATGCGGGCGTCGGTGTCAATAGTGTAGTTGTACCAGCTCTCCTGGAAGACGCTGTCGACACAGAAGAGCTGGATCCAGCCCTGGCCGATCTGGTGGCCAAGCGCGCCGACCATGCCGCGGTCCTCAAACTCGTAGAAGCGGCCGTGCGAGGTTGGGAAGACGATCACGGGGGCGCCCCCATGGCCAAAGACGAGCAGCTCCATATCTCGCCCGAGGGCAGGGCTGTACCAGCGGTGGTAGTCGCGGCGCATTGGCCTCCCTTCGAAAGGCTATGGGCGGTGCGGCCCTGCTAGTACGGGAAGAACTCGGGCGGCAGAGGGTGGGCGTCGGCGAGGTCAGCCTGGATCGAGCGGCTGTCGCGCCGCACGCTGCTGATCACGGCCTCGACATAGCGATCGCCCTGGCGCCAGCGCACGATGTCGCCAGGGCGAAGATCGTAATGCTCGGGACGCATGTAGGTGCCCTCGCAGGCGATTAACAGGCCGTCGCGGTCCACATTGTCAACAGGCAGATCGGTGTAGCGCCGCCCGTAGCTACGGCGGAACACGATCACGGTGGTGAGGCTCAGCTGGGACATGTCGGCCGCTAATCTCCGCTAATCATTGCGGGGTATTGTACTCGCTTTTCCCTCGCCACATTGTCAGAGGTCGATCGCCCCCAGGAACTCTGTAATGGCGGCCTCGAAGGCGGCGGGGTTGTCCCAGCTGACCCAGTGGCCGGTGTCGGGGATCACGGCGAGGCGGGCGTCGGCGATGCCCTCGGCGAGCTTGCGTGACTGAAACTCGGTGAAGGGGTAGCTGTCACTGGCGACCACCAGGGTGGGGCAGGCGATCAGGCCAAGGCGGTCGTGGCTATCGAAGTCGGTGGCGGCGTCCCAGATATGCAGATAGGCCTCGCGGTCGCCAGCGTAGCGGCCCATCACGCGGCGGGCGTAGGGGGCTATCGCGGGCGTACGCCAGGCGACGCCGGCGGCCATCATCTCGACCATCTGGCCCACCGGGAAGGTGCGCAGTGCCCAGTGGAGGTAGGCGGTGCGGAAGGGGATGGGCTCGAGCAGGTAGCCGCGAGGGCGGCACCAGGTGTCGGCGAGGATGAGCGCCCGTACGCGCTCTGGCGCAATGAGGGCCAGCTCCTGGGCGACCATACCGCCGAGCGAGTGGCCGAGGACGCTGGCCGCCGGCAGGGCCAGGGCGTCGAGGGTGGCGAGGACGGCGCGGGCCATATCGGCGACCGAGACGGGCTCGCTCAGCGGCGGGGCCTCGCCGTGGCCGGGGAGGTCGCAGGCGATCACGTCGTGGCCGACGGCGAGGGCCTCGAGCTGGGTCTGCCAGTAGTCTCGATCGACCAGCGCGCCGTTGAGCAACACCAGGGGCTGGCCGGAGCCGGCCCGGCCGTGGGGCAGGGGAGCGGGAGCGGTCGGGGCTGCCGTTGCCATAGCGGGTGCTCCTGGACTACAATGCGACGTCAGAGGCCCTATTGTAGCGCCAATTTGCACACAGCATTGCCCCCTCACCTACGGGCAGGCGAGGGGGCACTCATACGGGCCAGACGCCCTGATCTACTGCGAGGCGACGTCGCTGTCGATGCTCACCGAGGCAGTCT
>JAAXUL010001546.1 GCA_013336035.1 Chloroflexales bacterium | reverse complement strand
CGCTGCTGCCGCTCTTTCAGAACCTCGGGCCGATCCTCCAGACGGTGCTGTCAATGTTCATGACCGGCGACTGGTCGGGCGGCCTCGCGGTGCTGAAGTTTCAGCTCAGCAACCTCGCCCCGCTCTTCCAGACGGCGGCGGGCAGCCTCCAGCAGGGTATCCCGTCCATCTTCGGCATCCTGATGCAGTACCTGGGGAGCATCGGCACCAAGGTGATTGCCTGGATCGCCGAGGCGCTGCCGCCGATCCTCATCGCCCTGGGCGGTTGGGCCCTGGCCCTCGTCGGCTGGATCGCCCCGATGATCCCGCCGATGCTCGAGTCGCTGGGCGGCGTCATCGCGCAGTTGCTCACGGCGGTCGGTCAGGCCCTCCCCGGCATCGTCGCGGCGCTGGCGCCCTACGTGGCGGCCTTCGTCGAGTGGATCATCGTGGCCGGCCCGCCGATGCTGCTGATGCTGGCCGGGCTCATCCTCAAGGTCCTCGGCTGGGTCGCCCAGCAGGTGCCCGGCATCGCCAAGCAGATCGGCGAGTGGGCCTTGCAGTTCCTGGGCTGGATCGCCCCGCTCATCCCGAAGCTCCTCGTATCGCTCGGCGGGCTGCTCGCCGGCCTGATGGGCTGGATCATCGCCAACGCCCCGGCCATCCTCGAGAAGCTCGGCGAGTGGGCCAAGCAGTTCGGCATCTGGGCCAGGGACAAGGCCCTCCCGGCACTGCTCGACGCCCTCGGCAAGATGTTCGGCGGGCTCTGGACCGAGCTGCAGCGGCTCTGGGGCGCGGCGTTCGCGGACGGCTCCATCGGCAAGTCGCTGGTGGACGGGCTCAAGCAGGGCATCAAGGACAACTGGAACGGGTTCACAAACTGGCTGGTCACGCAGCTCCACAAGGTGCCGCTCCTCGGCAGCCTGCTTGACGTGCTGGGGGTTCCGGCCGAGCCCGAGGGCACCGGGGGCACGGGCACCGGGGGCACGGGAGTTGGCCCAGGCCTCGACGGCCACCGGGCCAAGGGCGGCGACGTGCGGCGCGGCGGCCGCTACCTGGTGGGCGAGGACGGCCCCGAGATCTTCGAGCCCGACCAGAACGGGGAGATCCACCCCAACAGCGTCTATCGGGCTATCACCGACCCGCTGGCGGGCATTGGCAGCGCCTTCCAGGGCGCAGCGCCCACCTCTCGCCCGCCCGCCATCGCCGGCCAGGCCTCGACCTGGGCGGCCGGCTCAGGCGGCCCCGTCGCGGGCCAGGGCGTGCAGGTCAACCTGACCTTCCAGAACCCGGTGGTCGACAGCGCCGAGCGGGCCGAGCACTTCAAGCGCGAGGTGCTGACCGAGGCCACCAGCCAGTTCACGGTCGCCATCCGGCGCGTGCTGCTCGCGGAGGGCTAAGCAATGAGCGAGTACTTCACCTTCGCCGGCGCCAGCTTCGTCGCGGTGCTCTCCAGCAACGACACGCCGCACTGGTATCCCAAGCTGGAGGCCACCGACCGGCCGCTCATCGGCACCGACCGCTTCGAGCGCTCGATCCGCTCGCGGCAGTGGCTCCTCGAGCTCGACCTGTGGGTCGAGCCCGACGACACGGCGCCGGCATCCTTTCTCGCGCTCCAGACGGCCTACGCGATGGGCACGGTGGCCGGCCTGGTGCTGCCGGGCGATCCCGCGCCTGACCCGGTGGACGCGCTGCTGGTTACCTTCGACGTAACCCCGGTGCGCAACGGCATCGATGGCTACCGCGGCAAGGCCATA
>JAAXUL010001545.1 GCA_013336035.1 Chloroflexales bacterium | reverse complement strand
CGGCGCGACGGCCCTACGGCGCCGCCTTCTTGGCCGCGAGCTGGGCCAGGATCTCCTCGTGCTTCTGCTTGGTGATCGGGTAGAAGGCGGTGAGGACCATGCCGCAGATTAGGATGACGGTGGGCACCGGGCCGATCATCAGCCGGATCGCGGTGAGCGCCGCGGCGGGCTGCTGCCCGGCGGCGAGATCCTGGTTGAAGCCGGAGACCTGCAGGGCCTGGCCGACAAGGAAGAGCCCGAGGGCCAGGCCGAGCTTCTGCAGCAGCACCATGAAGCCGTAGAACATGCCCTCGCGGCGCTGGCCGGTCTCGAGCTCGTCGAGCTCGATCACGTCGGGCATCATGCTCCAGGGGATGAGGTAGGCGGTGGCGATGCCGGCCCCGGCGACCACGCCAAGGATGATCGCCAGGCCGATCTGCTCGGGCTGGAGGAAGAAGAGGAATGACTGGACGCCGATCCAGATCAGGCTGCCGACCATGTAGACGGCCTTCTTGCCGATCCGGCGGCTCACGGCGCTCCAGATAAAGAGGAAGACCAGGGCTGAGCCCTGCACGGCGAAGAGCATCAGGGGGATGATGTCGGCGGCCTGCCTGAAGCTCAGCCCGAGCACCGTCACCGGGAACTGGGGCACGCTGCCGAGCCAGAAGACGATGAAGAAGGTGAGCACGGCCGAGGTGACCTGGACGGCCAGCCATGAGAACATGTAGATGCCGACGACGAAGAGGAAGGGCCGGTTGCTGAACACATAGCGGATCTGATCGAGCAGGCCGATCTCCGCGGCGTCGGGCTCGGGCTCGTAGCGCTCGCGGGTGCCGGCGAAGCACCAGAGGAAGGGCAGGGCGATCAGCGTGCCGACCACCGCGCCCGAGACCAGGTAGCCGGTCTGCGGGTCGCCGGGGAACATGCCGACGATCACCTGGTGCAGGATGCCGCCCACGATGCTGCCGCCGATGCTGAAGGCGAAGCGGAACGAGTTGAGCGCGGTGCGCTCGTCGTAGTCGCGGGTGAGCTCGGGGGTGAGGGCGGTGTAGGGCACGTTGACGATCGTGAAGGCGGTGTCGAAGAGCAGGGCGATCACCAGGTAGTAGATGAACATGCCGATGTCGCCGAGGGGCGGCACGACCCACTGGAGGAAGAAGAGCAGGCCGAAGGGCGCGGCGCCGAAGAGCAGCCAGGGCCGCCGGCGGCCCCAGCGCGTGTTGGTGCGGTCGGTCATCCAGCCGATGATCGGGTCATTGATCGCGTCCCAGATCTTCACGATCAGCAGGATGGTCCCGGCGAGGCCAGGGGGCAGACCCGCTATGGTGGTCAGGAAGAAGAGCTGGAAGAACGAGGCGATGATCGTCGCGATGGCCGGGCCCAGGTCGCCGGCGCCGAAGGCGAGCTTGGTCGGCAGCGAGAGGCGCTCGCTGGCGGGCGCGGTGGAGGGAGCACGGGCCGCGGTGTTTGCCATGGGTTGCTCCTGCGGGGGCTTATGGGATACGGTGAGGCTATTCTAGCACCGGGCGGGGGGGGCGCCCTTCACCTTTGGGCTACCGCTTTCTGCGCTGCCTGGCGGCCAGGAGAGCGGCGACCGGGTCGTCGGCGGGCGCCGGGGGTGGCTGGTGGTCCGGCGCCGGGGGCGCCGGGGGCGCCGGGGGCGCGGCCGGCGCCTGGGGCGCTCGCCTGCGGCCCCGCGCCCGGGCGGCCGGGAGGCGCTCCATCGCCGGGCCGGGGCCGCTGTCGCCGCGCGCGGC
>JAAXUL010000751.1 GCA_013336035.1 Chloroflexales bacterium | reverse complement strand
GGTCATCGCCGGCTCGTCGGCAGGGGGCGCTTATTCGCGTGTGTCTACTTTGGCGATGATCCGGTCTGCGATGGCCTCCGGCGCCTCCAGATCACAAGGAACAACCATAGCGGCAATAGCGGCATAGATCGGCCTTCTCGCCTCAAGTATTTGCGCAAGCGACCGTCTTGGGTCTTCTGGAAATGGAAAGAATGAAGGGATACCAGCCGCAACGATGCGTGGCAGCAGCACCTCTTGATCGACGTCAAGGAAGACGACCAGGCCCATCCTCGACAGTATCCCCCTATTCTCCTCCCCGAGGACGGTCCCTCCACCTGTGGCTAAAACAAAATCGGCGCCCTGCAGCTCGGCGGCCAGCGCCCTGAGCACCGCGGTCTCGAACGCTCTATAGCGCTCGGCGCCGAGCTTGTTGAATATTTCGCGATAGGATAGCGCCGCGCCGCTCTCTGCGAAGTATCTTTCCTGCAGCGCGTGGTCCACATCAATGAACTCACATTCCAGCCGCTCGGCTAATGCGCGGCCGACGGACGTTTTGCCGCTCGACTTCATCCCGACGAGGACTATCTTAGTCATCCGTCCGCCCCACCTACAAGCTCAAACTGGGCGCCGGCCGCTTTCATCTGCGTAACATACTGGCCAAAGGACTTCTCGATCATTTGCGCATCGGATATGACAAGCTCCCCCTCCGACGCCAGGCCGGCCACCGACAGAGACATGACCATACGATGGTCATAGTAGCCGTCCACAGATCCGCCCTTGAGCTTCCAGCTCCCGTCCTGATGAATAATTAGACCATCTTCCTTTTCCGTAACGCGCGCCCCCATTTTCTTTAGCTCGGTGCATATCGCCGAGACCCGGTCACACTCTTTCCAGCGAGCGGTAAGGGCGTTCTTGATCACGGTCTCGCCCTTCGCGAAGCATGCGGCCACCGCGGCTGTGGGCAGCTGATCAGGGAGCTCATTCATATCTATCTCTATGCCCCTCAGCTCACTTGACCTGGCGGTTAGACAATCATCTTCGATGACAAGATCGGCCCCCATCTCTTGCAGGATGTGTATCATCCGCTTATCGCCATAGGGGTCGCTTAGATCCATCCCTCGCACTTTGATCTGAGAGTCGGGGGTGATGATCGCGGCGAGCAAGGGGTAGGGCGGGGCCGACCACTCCAGCGAGATCTGCTCATCGAATGGCCTTGGGGCTTTGTTTCCGGGGAAGCGGTAGTGCTCGTAGGTCCCGTTGATATTTTCGTACGCCAGGCCGACCTTATCAAACCAGTAGAGCAGAAGGTCGATGTACGCGGTCTCGCCAGGGTTCTTGACGTATACTTCCACTGGACTCTCAGAGAGCGCAGAGGCGATCAGGACGCTGAATACCGGCTGGCAGCCGACGCCGTCCATAGCTGCGCGCCCCCCATTCACCTTCCCCTTGATAAGGAATGGGGCCATACCATCTTCTTTTGTCGAGACAACAGTGACGCCCAGGTCCTGGAGGGGCTGGATCATGTTTTTCGAGATTTTTCGCAGCTTCCGTATCGACTCATCCCCCGTCAAGACAGTCCAGCCCGGGCAGGCGGCGGCAATCCCGGCCACAAACGCCAGCATTGTCCCCGAATTATTTACATTGATGATATCTTCCGGTGTCTGCAGCTGACCAGAGACACCTGTCACCTGGAATACGTCCGGCTCTACCTCGCTTATCTTCGCGCCGTACATAGACATGGCCTTAATGGCCTCTTTCCAGTCGCTACTTATTTTTGGGTTTCGAATGATCGAGGTGCCCTCCGCGACTGAGGCAAGGATCAGGGCGCGAAAAGAGTGTGTTTTTGAGGGGGGGATCGAGACCTCGCCTGTTATCGACTTGCTGTTATTAACCTTGAGATACTGCATTTACCCACCTCCGTTACTGTAATAGTTTGCGCGAGCGTTTGAGCCGAGGGTTGCCGGCGGGATTCCTGGCGGTTAAGCTGCCTGCTCGCCTTGTTTTAAGAGATAGTCGACCAGCTGCTGGAGGCCCTCATAATAGCTTCGCTCCTTTAATCCCGTGACCTGGCCCATGCGTAGATCATCAAGCACATTGACGCCCTTATTCACGCCTGTCTTGGCGATGTCGGACATGTGTATCTCCATCACAGGCTTTCCGAGATCGACAAGGGCCTGACGGAAACTGTAGGCGTAGCGGATCAGGGCGCCCGGGTTGATCAGAACTCCGTGCGCGATACGAGATGTTTCCTGCTGCAAGTAATCAATGATGCCGCCCTCGTGGTTGGACTGAAAGAACTCGATCTCCACCCCCATCTGATCAGCCAGGTTCCGTAGCTCCTGGTTTATCTCGTCAAGGGTGAGCGTGCCATATAAATCACGGTCACGTTTCCCGAGGAGGTTAAGGTTAGGGCCATTTACGACTAGTATCTTAAGGTTGCGCTTCATTTGGTGGTTGATCCTATATAGATATACTGCACAAAAAGCGAGCCGCCGCTCTTGGCGTATTTTAGTCGAGGAGTATTTGTTTGTCAAGGACAACGAGCGCTGCGGGTTGCCCTGGCCCGAGATCCTGGCGCGTGGCCCATGATGGTGCCTTTCCAGCATAATTCTCTTAGCCGGCCTTCGCAGAGTCCTCCATTGCTTGCTCCATTATCGCGACTGGCGGCTTCACACCAGTGTACAGCTCAAACTTGTTCACCCCTTGCCAGAGTAACATTCTGTAGCCATAGACCACCGCACAGCCTTTACCCACTGCATCAGCGATCAGTGTGGTTTCTCTAGGGTTAGTCACAATGTCCATTACCGCCATGCCGGGTTTTAATAGGTTTGCGGGGACGAGCGAGAGCCGTTCCTGCCCCGACCCTGACATGCCTACCGGCGTGGTGTTAATGATAATAGTGTCGTCGCCCAGCACCTCGGGGAGCATGGCAAAGCCGCCCGCTCGAGCGTTTTCGCCAATGTCCTGCGCCAGATCTTGTGCCGCGCGCTCTGTGCGATTCAGAATGGTGACGTTACAGCCCTCATCACAGAGGGCGAAGGCAATCGCCCTGGCCGCCCCACCGGCCCCTAAAACGCAAACGTCTCTACCCGTGACCGGCACTTTCTCTTTGAGCGCCTGGATCGCCCCCTCTCCGTCCGTATTACACCCCAATAATCTACCGTCCCTGTTAATGACTACATTTACCGCCCCAATTCTAGCAGCGTTACTGTCAAGCTCATCAAGATATTTAATGATCTCTACTTTATACGGGATAGTAACGCCAATAGCAGCGACGCCGAGGTTTCTCACCCCTTCGACAGCCTTCTGTAAGTCGACAACGCAGAACGGAATGTAGATACAATTCAGGCCCAACGCCTTGATGGCAGCATTGTACATGGCGTACATCTTGCTGGTCTTGTAGGTTGAGCCGAAGAACCCGATTAGCTGCGTGCTGCCGTTGATCTGCATACCCACCTGCGCTCCTCATCTAGCAGGGCCATCCGGCTTGTGTCGAGCATTGTATCACTCCCCCGGCGCCTCAAGGCTCAGGCCGGCGGCCTCGACGCGCACCCGCCCCCCGGCGCCCGGCGGCAGCTCGATCGCCAGGGGCTGGTCGGGGCGCAGGGTGAGCGGCGCGCTGCGAAAGGCCTCGCGCCCGTCGAGGGTGACCACCACCGTCGCGGCCGGGATGACGCGCGGGGTGGCCAGGCTCACGGTCAGGCCGCCATCGTCGCGGCGCAGCAGGCCGAGCGCGCCGTCGGGCGCGGCCACGGCCAGCCTGCCCAGGCCCCACAGCGGGAGCCAGCTGGTCTCGATGGCCCGCGTCGCGCCCGCCTCTAGGGGCGGATAATCCCAGAAGGTCGGCTGCGCCCCGCTCCACAGCTCGACGTACTCGCTGTCGCCGTCGGTGTACAGGCCGCGGTCGACGGCCGGGCTGAAGCCGAAGACCTTGCCGCCGACGGCGCCGGGGCCGTGGACGACCGCCGCGCCGCTGTCGGCGATCTCGTCATAGGCCCCCAGGAAGGGCACCGGCGCCGGGGTGAACGCCCCCAGGTAGCCCGTCCAGGTCGCGGGGACGCTCAGGTCGCGCCCGCCGTCGCGCGGCCAGGCGATCCACGCGCGCGGGCCGGGCAGCGCGCGGTCCGCCGTCGCGTGCACGATCATCCGGTCGCTGGGCACGACAAAGCGCAGGCCCGGGCCAGCCCGGTTGTCGCCCGCCGGGCTGAGCGTGGCGTTGGTCCACATCTGGAGCGGCCGCGGGGCGCCGGTGGGGTTCTGGGCCGCCAGGCGCACTGCGAAGCGGGCCTCGTCGGCGCGCAGGGTGACGCTGCCGGCGAGCGCGAGCCCCGTCTGGCGCTCGGTGGTGCTGGCCGTCACCGTCACGGCGGCGGCGCCCCGGCTGACGGCCAGGTCCCAGGGCAGGTTCTCGAGGTAGCCGTGCTCCTCGGTGGGCGCGGCCCACTCCAGGCCGCCCGCGCCCAGCCACCAGCCGCGCTG
>JAAXUL010000133.1:11812-12482 GCA_013336035.1 Chloroflexales bacterium | reverse complement strand
GCAACCCCCCAGGCCCAATCCCAACTTCTGTGCCCTGTAGCCCATTAACCGTTTTCGAGTGAGTCCGGTCGAAGGGTTGCATCACTGGATGACCATCCCTAGCCTATGGATGCCAGAGAAGGCTGCATCTCTGGCATGGTGATGCCCTCGCCCGCTCTAACTGTGCTGAACAAACCGGGAATTCTCTGGCAAACCTGACGAATGTGAGCTGGTCAGGCGTCGGAAATCAACCGGATACCGTTTAGCGCGCTACAGGGCACGAATGTTGGGACTCCCCCTAGCGGGTCTGGAGCGGCACCCGCACCCCGCCCGGCTGCGCGCGCAGCGCCTCAAGCGACACCCCGCTTGGCTGGAGCTGGTAGCGGTAGGCGGCCTCCATGTCGCCATCCCAGAAGTGGGCGCCAAGACCCAGGCGATACGCCAGGTCGAAGACAATCTCCGTGTCCGAGCGGGCCTCGCCCCGCGGCGCCACCACGCGTGGCCGCAGCTGCACCAGCGCTTGCGCCTCTGCGCCGACCTCTTTATGAACCCGACCGCCGAGCTAGCCGACATCGTGCTCCCGGTGGCCAGCGCCTTTGAGCGCGAGGCGCTCAGGGTCGGCTTCGAGGTAAGCGCGGAGGCGCAAGCGCTGGTGCAGCTGCGGCCGCGCGTGGTCGCGCCGCGGGGTGAG